>NC_008607.1 GCF_000015045.1 Pelobacter propionicus DSM 2379 | reverse complement strand
TTATGCTTCAATGGGCTTGAGGGTTCGCTTAGATCGCTTTTTCTTGGGAGCAAATCGTTTCCATGCTTCCTTATCAACAGGCAAGGGCATCACTCGCCCCGATTTCAGGTTTATAAATGCGCCGTGATTATCTATCCCGGCCTCGCGGAATAGTCTCCAGAGTAAATCCAGACCAAAAACAGCGCATGTCTGGCCGATGAACAAATCCTGTCGGCTTAGAGCTTCTTCAAGTGAACACGATGGAGTGTCGTCCTCTGGTATTTGAGCGTCCATGATTTCTGGAAACAACTCTGTCACCGTAGGGAGTCGCATGGGCCGCTCCCTCTTTTTTTCTCCGATCCACAAGGGTTGGCCGAGGATAACCTGACCTGTTACCAGATCATTGCCATAGTCAAGCCAGTAAGGGACATTCACTCGGCGGCAGTATTCAGCGATATTTCGACGTGCGGCTTTTGTGTCAACACAAGACACTACCAGATCAATATTCCTTGAAGGGGGGCCGGGAAAGTATGTTGGTTCGGCGGACCAATTAAAGCCATAGAAGCTATTGATTCGATGAACTGAGAGTACGGCCTTGTTGATGCCCACATCGGATGGAGAGTAGTTCTGTCGGCCAATATTGGATTTTGAAACCGTATCGGGATCATAAACTGTAACGTGCAGTCCACCGGGATGACCAAGGGCGGTAATAGCCGTGTGTAGTTTTGCAAGGCCGGGTAAAACGCTTGCTCCTACCCCTCCACAACCAACAAGTGCAACATTTACCTGACGACTAAGCAGTTTCCAGTCAGTTGTGTGGCGCTTCATCTGTCGCTCCCATTTATTGTTTTGATGAAATCTTTAAGTGTTTTGTTTGTCTGGACAAGTTTCTGTGTAGGAAAAGTTTTATATTTTCCGTCCAACACCGTTTTCCAGAATTGATAAGGATTGATTCTGCTATTTATCAGTTGCCTAGAGCCATGAGCATTGGGGTGGCTGAAATAGGATGAAAAGAAGCACTCTTCCCATTTTCCCGTTTCTGTCACCGCTACGCTTTTTGGTGTCTCGATAGTACCTGTGCAAATATTTCCACTGCTCCACACATTGAAATACGGCGCTTGCCAGATAGGTGTATCTTCTGTTGGTCTGGTGTTGCCTTTTACTGCACAGACAGCCCATACTCCACTGCCGTTGACTCCAAACACAAGGCCGGGGTGAGGCACTACTTCGGAACGTTCCCCAATTATCTCTTCGTTTGTCTTGAAAAAAACCCTCCGCTTTGACGGCTTAACCCACCACACCATCGAATCAAAACCAACAGAAAGGATATTGGGAGGCAAATAACCACCGATAGAAACATTACGACCCAAGGCATTAATGAGAGTACCGAGCATTTCAACATCGACCGGATGACCTGCTCCGAGGCTCTGTTTGGTTTTGCCTTCTATGACAACATTGTGAATAGTTGCAAAGGAGTGACCATCGCCTTCGTACAGCAGAATTGCCTTGTTCAGTGTCATTTTTGCTGTATCTTCAAAGTGTGTTCGTACCATCACCGTTGTCCTTAATATTTTCTTTTATTAGTGCTTATCGTATTTTACCAACAAGTCTTAGTAGTTTATCTGCCCATTCTAGCCTTACAAAATAGTATTCTAGTAAAGTTAGTCCTTTTTCGATTCCCTGTTTGGTGGCAGGGACAACAAAAAAGTTATTGAGGTCTGTTGTGCTTGTCTGGTAGTGGTATTCGCCCCAGTCGTCTATTATTCTATCAAAAAGTTCGTTTTCGTCCCACGATATCCAAGTTCCGTTCTGTATGGTAGTACAACCATCATCGCTTACTTGATCTGGATAATAAGGAAGAACGTCACTCTTTCTGGTATGTTCAATATCTTGCCAAGTCAAGATGTGTTGAGCTATCTTTCTGATATTTTCGTTGTCATGTTCAAGGCATCGATCAAACTCTTTTACCCAACCTTCTTTATATGTTGGATTGGCAACCCACTCAGGTATGATCTTGTAAAATTCTTCTTTAGTAACATACGGTTCTTCATCAGAGTCATCGTAACAATCCCAATAGAACATATCCGCTGTGTCATGAGCTAGTTCCGGTGTAACGGCAAACATAACGCATAATGAATGATATAGTTTTTGTATGACAAACTCAATGAAGTCAGGCTCTACTGTGTGGAGAGTGTCGCATTTGTCTTTGAGTGTAAAACATTTGGTATTATCGAATGTAATACCTAATGCAACAATAGAAGTTTCTGGAGTAATTGATTCCTGTTCAAGAACTGTGTCTGCGTCAACAGCATATCCACCTATCCCTGCAAATGTATCGCTTACCATTAGAATTGGAGAAAAGCACTCCAAGTCTTTAGTCTTGCTTCGACACCATCTGTTGAGTGATTGCTTTACAATATCTTGAAGTGGCATAATCGCTTCCGATTCTGTTACCACTCCAAGATCTAGTAGATGCAACGCTATATTGGCCACGCATGTGCTAGCTGTATCAAACTCATACAACCTGGGAACTGACTTGGGAATATTGGGGAGGCTCAGAAAAGAGGGGGGAGAAGTTGCCACGGGGGTAGCAACCGGCTCGATGATCTTTCCTTTCCCTGTTTGGGCTTTAAAGCGCGTGTAAGTGCTTTTGCGGCGATACCCTGATTCTCTGTTTGCTGTGCCAAGCATACACCCGCCCCCCTCTCGATATACTGTGCTTCGCCTCTGGCTGTTGCCGCCAGTTTTGCTCTAAGTTTCTGCATCTCTAGGCTTTTGTCCCTGCGCCTTTCCGAAAGGAATACTGGAGTTGACCGTTATTTTCTTCCGGCCCCTCAACAACAGCCGTGGTCAATTCGGGATAGGCCATAGAATAGAACTCTTTCACCTGTTCAGGGGTCTGCTTCGGGTCAGGGTCACGAAGCGTTGCACCGTTGTACTTGAATGTCCTTGTGAGTGTCGTTATCTGCATATTTTCCCTCGTTTGTTAGAATAATTGGAGATCGTCAGGCTGATTGCTGGCTTTAGTCGGTTGATTACCTGCCATTGCGGGTTTTACCTGTTGTGCAGGAGTCGGTTTCTCGGTAGCCGCTTTTGTGGCCTTGTCTTTCGCCTCTTTCATCGCGGCGTCAAGATATGCCGTTGTTTCTTCCAACGTTTCAACGAGGGATTTACGTTTTGAGGAGTATTGCACCAGAATCCCTGCGAACTGTTCGTTCAACTCCTCCGGTGTCGCCTCCAGAATCAGCGGAGTAATCAAGGCTGAATGAGTTTCACCTGACTTAGGTTTCGGGATGACAACAACCCGTAGGCTGTCACCTGATGCGGAAATATTTAAAGCCAAATCCGCTTGCGTTGCCAGTCTGTGAATTGCGCTGAACATTACAGCCTCCTTCTTGTCGGTTATTTATTAATATCAAATAATTCGGTTATTTACAATATTTATTTGGTGTTTATTTGGTGCAGTCGTTTTTTTAAAAATGCCCCGCCCGAAAGCGGGGCCATCACAGGGAGAATCGCTACAGCTTCTAATTATTAGTACTTGAGCATCGAAGGAACGGCGCCTTCAAAATCAAATTCGGCATTGAGGATGGTCTTGATTGCCTCTTCTTTTTTTCCTCCTATTACCTTTGCGAAGTCCTTAATTACTGCGTCAATTCCTACATTCTTGCACACGGACTCAATTTCGCTTTTGGTTAAGAGAGACAGAAAATCCTGATTGATTTTCCAGTATTTGCCAAGATCGGTTTCCAGAAACCCGAGCAATTTTTTAAGCCTCTTTTCTGCGATTGCACCAACCGCAGAAACACCAGCAGCCGCGAAAAGTTTGCTCTGCTGGTCAGAATCAAGTCCATAAGGCTTCTCAGGGTAGCCTTCTTCTTTCGCGCTCACAGGATAATCCCCACCCGTGATTTTGCCAAAAAGTTTTACAAGAATCATGTGGTCAGGTTTCCCTGCATCACCCGACAACAACAGATCGAGAACAAAAGCCCTAGCCTTGTCCTGTTGGGACACAAGCTCCCTCTTTACGGCTGGCTCCCAAACCTGTTTGCGTCGATATTCCTTTACTCGCTCAGAGAGGTCAGACGCCTTTTTTTGAGTGCCAGTACCCTTGGCTTTCGAGGTTGCTGACGCCGGTGCCGTTTCTGTTTCGGTGACAGGCGTTGTCTGACCCTCGTTTTCCTTGGAAGATGATTGATTGGCCTTTTCCGATTTCACCCTTTCTGCAACCATTTTGCGGTGACAATCGCTATCAAAGCAGACAGATCGCTCAATCTTTCCTTCCTCGCCGGGAATTGCCGACACGGTTGCTCCGAATTTTGAACAGGCAAGACACGCATCAAACTGTTCAGCTCCGACTCCAAGACCTCCATCTTTTGTCAGACAAACAGTAGTAGAGGTATCACCAATCTCAATGACCTTAACGGTCTGCACTTCTTGCGAAACCTCGTCACGTATTTCTTCGATGCGGACACGAGTTTTGGTGTCATAACAGGACTGGTTGGTGCAACGCCCGCTCTCAATCGCCTCGGTGAAAAGCGCACTTTGTTGTTCTGAATTGTATTGGCACGAAGCACATCGAGCCGTATCGAATATGGCTGATTCAAAAGCGGTTGATGCCTTTGCAAGCAACTCTTTGACCTGTTGAACAGGCATCTTCATTGCTGTGATCGTTTCCAGTGCTTTAGTTTGTTTGTCCTGGGGAACTGCTGCCAACAACTCAGCATGGCCGAGCATGATGCGCCTCTCGTTCAGTGCGGTCATGGCTTCTGCCACAAGGTTCAGTAACGCAAGACGGCGATTCAACTTACTTACATGCCACCCAAGCTCTGCTGCGGTTTCATCACGGTTGTTGTTATTCTTTGCCAGCATCTTCCCTGCTGCAACAGCCTCTTCGGTGGGGGACATATTCTCTCTGATTGCGTTTTCGATAAGGGCCATCGAATCTGCTTCGCTAGAGTCAACAGATGTTACGATAGCAGGGATTGTTCCCTCAGCACCATAGACCTCAAGGGCGGCACGATAGCGGCGTTCGCCAGCGATAATCTGGTATTTCCCACCCTCAAGGACATTGAGGCAGATCGGCTGAATCACACCCTTCTGACGAACCGAGGCAATCAGTTCTTCCATCGCTGTTGGACAGAAAAACTGACGGGGGTTATTCCCTGTGACAATCGCCCCCAAGGGGATGTGGGCCAAATCATGACTTTTGGTAACAGCGCTCTCCATATCGTTCTCCCTTAACGTGAAATCAATAACCATAAGTACATTATATGCGTTTAGCTTATAATGTCAATGCTAATATAAAATAACCCCCTTTTTGTAAAGGGGGACGATATACTGTCTTATCTGACTAGCTTGGCAAGCTCTTGAGTGGTATGTTTCCGTCTTTTTCCAGTTGATTCCAGAATACTCCTGTTCCGAATTTGCTTGTCTTATGACGACTGTCTACTTCTGCGCCTATCCTTAGTTCTTGAGCAATAGCCAATCTTCTTACTATTTCTCTCACGGTGTTTTTGCTGGTGTCTGTTTTGTTTGATATTTCGGTCAAAGTAAATGTTTCTGATGCTTGGCTGATTGCCAGCAATATCTTTGTTGTTGTGGGGCTCACCCTGTTGCGCGGAACCTTCATTGCTTCGCTCATTGTTTTCTTGCGCTCCGCTGTGAAACTTGGGCGCTTTTTTTGACGACAAATAGGGCAGCAGCCTTCATCGGCGAACTGGCGTCTCAGTTCTGCTTTAATTTGATCTAATACTTCTGGAGGGATAGTGGTCACAGTTTCCTCGATTCACGCAGCATATCTGAGTCCTCGATATGCGTGTTTTTTCTTAAGATGAGAAGTCGGAGCGCTCTCGCGTTCCATTGACTTGAGAATCGATAATGACTCCTGGAGATTTGCCTGTTCATCTCGCATCTTGTCGTCATTGGACTCGGGGCCAGAATCAATGAAACCAAATGGTGGCCACACTATATCAAGAAGTGGCGAATCGTTCCAGAGCCCAAGGGTCATTGGCACGGTAAAAAAGGTTGCTTTCTGGTTGTTGTCGCCACGATATTCGTGAAAGGTCTCCGCTTTTCCAACAATATAAACGGTCTTACCCATTCCTTGTTCGATCTTCACGACAAAATCCTGCTGTTCAATGAACTCAAGAATCTGTCGAATTGTCAAGCCTTTAAGCTCTAAGGGAGGATAGTTGTACCACGCTCCATGGAGTCTCTTTTTAATCTCAATCTTGAACAGCACGATTTCCCTCCTCTCTCACGCAGACAATTTGACTGCATGTAGCCGCTTTTAGGTATTGCCCTCGAACAACGATCCTGATCCACGTTGGCACCTGACAGACTGCCACGGCAGGTAGTCCTCAAAACGATCACAGGCCTTGTAGATCCTTGCGTTGATGTAGCGCTGATAATGCTTAAGCTTCACATCGCTTGAGGAGTCGTGGACCATCACAAAGGGGTCTACCCCCTTGTTAATCAGCTTCCTCACCCGATATTCATCCTCGTCAAAGCTCGTATTGAATCCAGTGAGCACGAAGCACATCAGCCGCCAGGACTTGATGCGTTTTGTCAGCACGCTGAGTCCTGATAGGACTGTTGCTTCTGACTCCATCAGATCCCACGCAAAATGCAGACTGCGAAGGTGTCTGATTGATGCCAGCTCCCGGGCCAGTTCGTCCGTCATAAGGCGCATATCGATCCCCTGGGCGATATCAACTGTCAGCTTCCGCTCGCGGAGTTCGCGCAAAATATCTAGAGACTCGGGGAGTGCCAACAGGTTGTTGTCGAGCAGGACCAGGACATTGCTCCGTGGATTAAGGATATCTGCAACCTCCCCTACCCGCCTGAACTCCGGCTCCTTCGTTGGGATGCAGCAAAATGCACAGGAGCGCGGGCAACCGGTAGACAGGCGGCCAATCCCGGCGTCGATCAGTGTCTGCGCCTTGGCCAGCTTGGTCTCCTTTTTGCCGATTCCTCGATTGATACGGGAATAGATAAACTCTTGAGAGTACAGATCGTAATCTGGCCGCATGCTCTCAATTTCCTCGGGCAGCCTGGCTGCAACGTCGTAGCCGGTACCCCCGAAGCTGATTCGCTCGCCATACACCCCACGCAGTAAATCTGCAGACCGCCTGTTTCTGGTGAAGATGACCGAGCAAAATACTCTGTCCACTTGAGATGGAGAAAAATTATTGAGAGTAACCTTGCATCCACGTGCCTTGTAGAAGGCGGACAACTTCATCAATGAAAGGTTTGGGATTTTTGAGTCAAAATCAATCAGGCCAATGCGCATCGCAACCTTCTTTCAGAAATGGGTTTGAACGTACTCTTGCCATGCGCTGAGTGTACGTTTTGCCAACTCTACGTCAGTAAGCTCACCTGCTTCTTCAGCCGGATAAGAGCCCTCACCTGCCCAATCAGCCTCATTTATGAGCCACTCCCGTTGCCCTTGTGTCAGCGGCGCCTTGTGCACACCATTGATGATGCATCGCACCAGACGTTCATCAGGCTCGCAAACTATAATTTCGCATCCCCTGGAACAGCACTGTGTCTGCTTATCAGCAAATGCCATCATGCACCTCCCACATTTGATTTATCTTTTTACTCTCCCGCCTGCTTCATACTTGACATTATGTGCTATTGGCTTATAATGTCAAGTATGAAATGCAGCACACGGGAGGCAAAGAATGAAACAGCTGAATATATTCGACATGCTCGCGGTAGCTCCCCAGGGGCATCCCGATGGGACCTACTTTGTGCTGAAGAAGGATGCCTTTAAGCGAGTTCGCAATGCATGGCTCAAGCTGGATGTTATTCTTGGGCCTCCGAAGTTTGGTTACCGCAATCTTCGGACCGGATGGGGTCTTATACAGCCTGATTACGTCGGGGCTCATTGGATCGATGTTCCAAAAGATGAGCTGCCGGCGGTCCTGGCCGGACATGCATCTGGGGAAATGGCGACAGTCGACTCCTACCTGTCCGCCGATATGAAAACCTTTGACTGGGGCTGGAGGAAAGCGAAGAGGCGAAGTGCCATAGATGGCGCTGTATCTGTTGGGCGCAACCCCGGGGGCGGTGAAATCAGGCTCAAGAAGGTTCCCGGCCGGAAAGCCAAGTGGATTTACGAGGTGGATATCTACAGCGCAGATGGATCGCTATTCACTCGTCGAGAGCTGGGTCTGTGGATGGGGATGATGTTCTTCGGGGATGTAGAGACTGCCCAGAAAGGGGTTGAGTTGACCTTTGGAGAGGCTGTTGCCGAACTGGTGAAGATGATCAGGGATGCTGACAGCGGTACGGACTTTGGAAAAGACCGCAGTTGGGAAACGACTACCGCCGAGACCCTGGCAAGGAAACTTGTTTACATGAAACGGGCGTCCAATGGGAAACCACTGGAATTGGAAGAGTATCTCCGTCTGCTGGAACTTAACGGACTCCGCAACCGCACAGGACGCTTCAGTGAAGATCGCAGTCTCAACCTCAGCCTGGATCACCTGTATGCGGAGCTGGTCGTCAAGTATCTGGCATTTGGCGCTGAAAATGAAGACGTTTGGGCTGACGGTCCGACGGAATGGACACAAGCAAAAAACGGGGGCTGGCTAAAAGGAGCCTATGTGGTCGGGCAGGCAGCATCAACCCGCAAAGGAAACCGCGGGCGTTATGGTGTAAGACCAGCCTTCGGAACTATCGCCCCGAAAGTCCGCGGAGTCTTTAAAGACGCGGAGCGGGCAATCGCTGCCGTCGATACCCAAGTTTTCTCCCGGTCCTTTGAGGAACGCCATTTCGACGGATTCAAGGAAGACTTCCGGCAGATCAAAAGAGAAATATTCAAGGCGGGCCTCAGGTTGTACGAGATGAATCATCCGCATGGAGAACAGAACCAAATGGCCGCCTGATAGGAGTGGAAGAAGATGATCGCAACGAAAGAAAAAGAAAGAGTCCTTGCTGAATGCATCTCTGCATGTATCGAAGCAGAGAAAGCCTATGGCACCCCGGAGTATCCATTCCAGGCCGGTCGCATCGCCGCTTGCCGCACTACCTTCGGCGACAGAGAGAAATTGAAACGGCTGGTGATGGCCGACCCCAGGGCAGTCGCGACGTGGCGGGATTATTTTTGAGTAACACTGGAGGTGGATGGATATGAATATATTACCGAGGAACACTTGGAGATATGTCACTCAACCCTACAAGGACCGGAAAGGAAACAATTGCATACATAAGGAGCTAGTGTCCCCAGGGGACTACACCAGGATTGACAAGAATATTGAGGAACGCCTCGCCGTCCCGACACCAGTCAAGGGGCCGTTTACCATGCACAACAACGGCTACGGCACCTTGCAGATCAGTGACGGCAACAACCGTATGGTCACGGCCGTTTCTTTCTACCAAGACGGCAGAGACCCTTCTCAGCAGGTAGAGGCTGAAGAAGCCCTTTGGTTGGGAAACGTGATCGTCGAGGCGCTGAACAAGGCTGCTGAGGCGGCCGCCTCAGATGAGAGTGAGTGATCTTAGATTTCTCTCAATGACTTGTTGCGGATAGTCGATTATTTCTAGCCAGTGAAACCGGGGGGCCCTTGAAAGCAAAATGGCATGAAGCCTACAGGCTTGCGCGAATACTCAACGCATCGTCTCCAACAAACGAAGACCCGCTTGCACGTCTGCCAGGTTTGCAGTGGAAAGCGTGGCTTGTTGTGCGTTTCAAACGAAATGCAGTTGATGGGCTGACCATTCCTTTGAGGGCAAGGTTTGAGGCGATGAAGATTGTCGGTGAGATCCTAGAGTGTTCTGATTGACTGGGAGCAAGGTATGAGATTCCAGCGATATCCCATGCGAAGAGAAGAGCGCAGGGGCGTCACACCTCGGCGTATGGCTGCCGCGAAGAGAGCTCTTGAGCGACAGGCCGAGAGGCTCCCTTTATTTGCAGACCAGATTCGAGAAAACCAGCCATCCCCGGAAGAACGAATCAACCAGATGGATGATGGTATGACCTGGATCGTGGGAGAGTGGCGGGAACTCCGGGCGAACCACTGGCGGAAGGGGCGGCGCATGTACTCCGCGCTCCCAGACGCAATGCGGGCCGACGTGAGGGAGAAGTGGCGCAGCTGCAGCTGGCCAGGCACAGGAACATACTTCATCACATTTGTTCGGTGGTACAAACATCATGGGTTCGTCTACCTGGATAGGCCGGAAGAGGCGATTCAGTACGATCGTGAGCGTCTGGCTAGGACTATAATCATCTTACGGGAGCGAGGTAGGACGGCTCAACAGGGACGCAATCTCGAAAAAGCTGTGGTTGTCGGCGGAGTGTTGAAAACCCGAGAATAATTTAGTGTATGCGAATTATTCAATAACCATTAGATGGTTGCGTGTTTACACAACGGTGTTGTATTAATATTCGTGGTCACGTGACAAAGATTTTTCTCAAGGGAGAGCCATGAAGCGAGTAACAATCACGATAGACGGAGAGCAAACCAAAGGTATAGTAATTGGCACTATTGCGGCGAACCATACTGCAGCTGAATGGCTGCTAACTGCATCTGTGTCCGCAAAGTCAGCCAAGGTACGCTTTGATCCGGAAGAAGCGGTTGCAGAAACATCGAGTCTTGTCATGATTGCTCCAACCCGCACGGAAAAATATCTGTATCTCGTGCCTGATGAACAGGTCCAGCCAGTGACGACCATCGTCAGGAAATATGGCCTGCTCAGCCCACTAGACTGGGACTGTCCGGACTACCCTGCTGGTGACGCCTTCGAGCATCTGTTTCTCCAAAACAAACTCTGGAACGATCTGGTCACCATTGAACGCGAGCATCGCGCAAAATACAGGGAACTGATCGGATCAGACGAAGAAACGGCTCAGATGGATACGGAAATCGCCTCTATCAAAGACCGGCTCAGTGTCCTCGATGAGGGGCGTAAAAAACTGCGCGTGGAGCACCGGAAAAAGAAATGCCCGGAAATTGACTGTCTGGACGAAAACATAAAAAAGCTCAAGTCGGAACTTAAAGCTGTTGCAAGCAAGGCCAAAGAAACCCGGGCGGCGGCAAAAGATCGGATCAGGGCCGCCGGCAATGATATTGAGAATCTTGAAAAAGACCGACAGGCCGCTGTTATTAAGGCATACAATAACTCAGGTCTCTGGTGGGGGAACTACAATGCCGTGCTGGAATCGTACAAGAAGGCACGCATAAAAGCGCTCAAGGATGGAGCCGAGCTGAAATACCACCGGTTTGACGGCTCCGGGCGTTTTACCAATCAGATTCAGGGTGGCATGAGTGTTCAAGATCTGCTAGAAGGCAACCGTAACGTCGCATCGCTCCGGTTGGTGTCCAGCGGTGAACTCGGAGACATCAGCGGGAAAAAACCGCCCTCACTTGATCTGCAAAGTGTTGGCAGTCGACGTGACTCGCGGGAGTATGGTATCCTCGCTATCACCCTGTACACCGGGACGGATGAACAGAGTAAAAAATTCCGTCGAACCCTAAGTTTCCCGGTAATTCTGCACCGCCCACTGCCTGAAGGAGCAACACTCAAGTCGCTATCTGTCCATCGAAAAAGAGTCGGGACTGATTTCGTGTGGTCTGTCGTTTTTACGTTCACCACTGATTGCCCTACATACGATCAGAGGTCCTCAACTGGTAATCGTTGTGGGCTCAACCTGGGCTGGAAAAAACAGGCTGGCGGCGGCTTACGTGTAGCAACGATATATGATGGTTCCGACGCTCGTCATATTACGTTGCCACAGGCAATAATCGACGGACTCGACTATGTTAATGGCGATCTCCAGGGCCGAATCGACTCTGCTGCGAACGAGAATCACGCCTGGTTGCTGGAGCAATGGGGGGGTGACGAGCTGCCGGAATCGTTGCAGGAGTTGCGCTCCATGCTGCGCCGCTCAAAAAGACCGCATCCGGCGAAATTTGCTAAAGCCGTTATCGCCTGGCGCAATTATCCAGAATACCTCGGAGATGCACGAGACGAGGCCGAGCAGAGACGCAAGGCAACCAAGCGGCTTACGATCGAGATGGCTCATAAGCGCGAAAAGCTTCTCCGGCGTCGAATGGACTTTTATCGCAACACAGCGAAGCAACTCACGTCTGTATATGATGTGATTTGCCTCGACAAAATGGACTTGCGTCGTCTGGCGCTGCTGGAAAAAGGTGATGGGACGCCCAACGAACTTACTAAAATCGCGAGGAAACAGCGCCAGCAGGCGGCTATCTCGGAACTCAGGGAATGTTTATCCAAGGCTGCTGCAAAAAACGGAACACAGATCGAGCAGGTATCAACAGCATCCTCAGCCACCTGCAGCGCCTGCAAGGGGAAAATGGAGCAGGTTGACGGTATCATGTGGCGCTGTCGAGAATGCCGGGCACTGGTTGATCAGGACATCAACGCCGCAGCCAATCTTTTTCGAGAGGTATTGTGATGCGTAAACCATCGGTACCGCTCGAACCGTTTAATTTAAGGAGCGAGTTCTTGTATGATAACGAGAGTTAACTGCAAATCCGTGGTCTGAAATAGACGAATTGAAAGGGGTGCTCGAAATCACCCCGGAATAATCTCGTAATTTTAAGGATATAGTTGATAGGCAGTTGACATGCGTGCTCCGCCGCTTTGTAGTGGAGACTCGGCAATAAGTGGTTCCATGACTCCCCCTGTCTTTATTGTTGACATGCGTGCTCCGCCGCTTTGTAGTGGAGACATGTTGAATCTGCGGAAGTGGGAGGCAACAATGACACGTTGACATGCGTGCTCCGCCGCTTTGTAGTGGAGACAAAGCAAATCTGTGGAAGCTGGAGGTGGCCATGATTGCGTTGACATGCGTGCTCCGCCGCTTTGTAGTGGAGACGACAGCCCCTTTATCCTACCTGTTCTTCCGGTGTGATAGCACCAGCTCTCTGGGCAAAGTTATTCCGCTCCTCTTCGAGGGCCAACGCTTTCTCCAGGCTAGATTTATCTGCCAGTAACCCAGTAACTCGTCCTTCAAGATCAGCAACGGTTTTCCTGAGCGCCAGGATCTCAGTCTTTTGTTCCGAGATTGTAGCCTTACTTTCGCCTTTCGCTTCCAACAAAGTAGCCCTGAGCTCGACCAATGCCTCGCTTTGATCATTGCTTCGTTGTTCGGCAACTGCCTGAGCCTTTTCGGCAGCCACCCGACCATTTTGGGCATCTGCAAGCTGGGCCTCCAAGTGTTCGGCTCGCGACTCCGCTTTCTTCGTAGCTTCGTCTGCGCGCTGGATCTGGAGCTGTGCTTTGGCTGTTTCGGTCCTGGAGGCCTCGGCAGACTCGATGAGCTGCCGGCGTTCAGTCTCCAACTCCTGCACCCGGGCCAATAAGGTATCAATCCTCTCGTTCGCCACCGCTTCGGATTTCTCGGTGGACTGGCGATCCGCTTCTGCCCGTGTCCGGATTGCATTCAGTTCGTCGGTCAGCTGCTCAATCCGTCGTTCCGCACCACTCAAGCCTTCGAGTGCCTCAGCCTCTCTGGCGCCAGCCTGGTCGATCTCTTCTTTCAGCTTATCCGCGGCATCTACCTGCGCCTGGCCCAATGCGCGAAGGATTACCCCCTGAACATCGGTAGGAATTTCCAGAGGAACCAAAGATGGAGCGCTCTCTTTATTCAGGCGCCACCGCTTGATGTGCCCGAGCACCGTTGCCAGGCTACCGCCAGTAACGGTAAGGACCGACCGCCCCGTTATCTTGAGCCCCTCCCTCTCAAGCTTCTCGCATGCGCCAGCAACCATCTCATACGAAGCAACCTGTTGCATTGTGCCCCCCTCCCCTTGTCGTGATCCAATATTGAATATTGTGTTTGATATGATATGGTATCATATCAGCACTAAATTTGCCACGCCGACTTCCCAAGACGCAAGCTGCAGGTTCCCCACCTCTCGATACTCTGGGTGCTCCACCATGTAAGCTGATACGATCCCCCGGGTATCGGTCACCGCCTCGGCGACCTTCTCCAGGATCTGCCCCACCCTCCCGACAGGCAAACTCAGATGAGACACAGCGAAGCGCTCTAGCGCTCTCCGTGACCACCATTTCTTTGTCCCAAACAGACTGAGTGCCGGCACGTCCTTTGGGATATACGCCGTGGTTGTCACCACATCATAGACGGGCGCCAATTGGACCAGCTGACCGGGGCGATCATACAGGACACCAAAATTCTTCAGGTGGGCGTCCCCATTGCGTACCATACAGGACAGCACGAGTGAAGCGAAAAACTGCTCACGCGCGACCAGTAGAGCTGCTGGGGAAACGAAATCCTTGATCGTCCGCGCAACACGTTCGTAGGTGCTGCTGTATTTCCGGGTTGTAGCCAAGGCCTGCAAGGAGCATATGTCCTCAAAGCCGAGTGGCTCCCCCCTTTCTCCCAGATCAAAGCGCTTCATCACGAACAGCCCACCGTTTTCAGACAAATGGAATTCCGGGACCGAGAGGCCTGCGCGTTTTGCCGCGGTCATGCAAAAGAACTCATTCGCCGCCAACTGGGGATACTCGCTCCCCCAGGACTTCACGATGTAGCCACCGACGGCGGCGGTTCCTCGTTCCGTCGCATCGAGCATCACCTTCGGCTGAACACCAGATACCCCGGAGCGCAGGGCATACTTCGCCACCAGATCGTTGAACAACTCTTCTGTGTCCGGATACGACAGCAACTCATCCAATGACTCTTTGGTTTCTACGATCCCGGGCGCCGGGTCAGCCGCGAGAGAGAAACGGTTACGTCCGACCTGGTTGCCACCAGTCACCCGAAGAATCGTTAGATCGTCTTCGCCGATCAGTTTCGAAACAGTCCTCCGGATTGCCTCCAGGAGCGCCCCCTCAGGTAGGTTCATTTGGAATATCGGATGCAGGTCACGGCTCGCCCAGCTCTCCAGCCGCACGGGCATGGTCAGCGAGACTTGAGCCGACGGAGACTCGGCAGCCGGGTCGTATGCGAACACATACTGATGCTGATCAATAGATCGATCCAGGAGGCCGGCTCTCTGGTCGTCCGCCCAGACAGCAAGGGTGTGTGGCGTGATTGTCATGATTCGCCCAAGGTGAAGCCCTTGGCCCAATCCGCTACCGTCAATCCCTGGCTGATGATTTCCGCGGCTCTGGTTGTGGATGGATCAATGTTCATTTGCACCATCCAGTCGACCCCGTTCTGAGCGATAGCAATCTGGCGTTCATATTCACTTTTCTTTCTCGACTTGAGCATTGCCATGTGTGAAATGGTTGCCAACGTGCAATCGACAAGATATGCGAGTGCCTGTCCCGGGGTGCTCACTTCAGCCTTTCTCATGCCGTCTCTTCTCCGTGTTTTGCGCAGACTTTGCACCGACGCAGTTCATGTGACAGGCCTTGAAGATTCTCTTTTTTCTCTACCTTGCCACAGTGGCTTCGAACAAATTCAGGTTTCAAAGGAGAGCTCTCCCACCAGTGGGCCATGCCATTGCGGCTATTACAACTCACATTCCATCCAGGTTCTTTCATCGATTTTTCCATTTTGCACGCTCCATGACATGCGTCCATTCTATTGACGCCACTCTATGGCTGTTCGCTCCTCAACTCTTCAAGCGTCGGAGGCGCTCCAGCAGCCCGTACTTGCAACTCAAGCCCCAGATACTCCAGTACCCGAATCAGCTTGCGTACCCCAATATCCTGCACTGTCCCCATCTCGATTTGGCTGATAGTGGTCCGACTCATACCAAGAGCTGCGGCGACTTGTGCTTGTGAAAGTTTTCTGTGCTTCCGCTCTTCACGGATTTTTTTTCCCAGCTCGAATAACATGCTTGCATTGTATATGATGCTTTTTTGGTTTGCAACCGTATTTGTTTCGCATATAATGCAATAACAGTACACAGAAAGGTATTGGTGATCTACAGGCAAAATACCTGCGAAGGAGGCGGCAAATGAATGTCCCGAAACATGAAATGGATGCATTGAAACTGCTCGAAGCATCACAGAAATATCGTATCCTTCGACGCCTGGACATCATGCAGCACCCTGGTCTCACGGGAAAACCAATCACCGGGAAGACGAGGCGGGTAGGCCTGTGTATCGATACAGAGACAACAGGCTTCAACTTCTCTGATGATGTGATTATCGAGCTTGGCATTGTGGCGTTCGAGTATGACGCCATGACAGGGGAAATCAGCAGGATCGTGGACACATATTCGGGTTTCGAAGATCCGTGCCGTCCCCTGGACCCGGAAGTGACGGCAGTTACGGGTATCACTGACGACATGCTTGCCGGCCAGTCGCTAGATGATGCGGCTGTTGGAAAGATTGTAAGTCAAGCAAGTCTATGTTTTTGTCACAACTGCAAATTTGACCGTTCCTTTTTGGAGAGAAGGTTTCCTGAGTTTGAGAAGCTCCCTTTTGCATGCACTATGTCGCAGATAGACTGGAAAAATGAGCTCGTTACATCTCGGACTTTAGAGTATTTGTTATACAAATGTGGAGCGTGTTTCATTGATGCACATCGTGCGCTCAATGATGCAGAAGGACTGTTAGGATTGCTCCTAGAGAATTTACCAGTTTCTAAGTTATCTGTATTTAAAACAGTTTTGGAAAATGCCAGAAAACCAAGCTTTAAGATCATGGCCTACAACTCAGCATATTCGGCAAAAGATTCGCTGAGGGATAGAAAATACCACTGGGAGCCTGGAGGTGATGGAAAGATAAAAACTTGGTGGACAGTTGTTTCTGAAAAAGACCTTGATAACGAGATTACGTTTCTTAACAATATCGCCTATACCAATGGAACAGATGATGTTGAGATAATAAAAATTGATGCGTTCAATAGATTTTCACGAAGAGAGTAGTTTTTTGTTGATATTGCATGGTGGTTTTATATAATGTCTTCATAGTTGTTATAATTCATAATATGTCAAGGAGTATATCAATGACTCAATCTCTTGTCGAACTTACTGCAAGTATTGTTTCAGCTCACGCATCAGGCTCACAGATGTCGAAGGAAGACCTGCTTGGTGAGATCAATGCAGTCTATTCGTCTCTGAAGGCGCTGGAGGGTGGAACGCCGGAAGCGCTGGAAGCAAGTGAACCTGCCTCTCAGGCCCCCGCCCTGACTATACGCAAGGCTTTCAAGGATGATCAGATCGGGTGCATGATCTGTGGCAAGACCGGATTCAAGACCTTGACCAGGCACTTGAAGCAGGCCCACGATCTCAAGCCCGGCCAGTACCGCAAGCAGTTCAATATTTCCCCAACACAGGCGTTGACTGCGAAGAACTACTCCGAGGCCCGCCGCGCTGCTGCCAAAGAGAACAACCTGGCCGCCAATCTAGAAAAAGCCAGAGCGGTCAGAGCATCAAAAAAAACCAAGAAGTAAAAAAACTGCATTTAATTACACCAAATAATCAAACCCCTTGCCAGATATTATTATGAGAGCATTTTTCGTGGCTCTCAATCTCCGGCAAGGGGTTTATGCATGTTGAAGAAAGTGTTGTTGGCGTTGGCCTGGGCGAGCTCAGTGTCCTATCTTTATGCGGGAAACGGAACTAGCGGATTCGGGTATCAAGGAGATTACCGGTTACTGGCTCTGGTGAGTCTGGTTGTCTGCACAGTCTTGATGATCGACAGGGAAAGCCGTTTTCTGCAGGCCATCAAGAGAATGCTGAGGTTGCGCTCCCCTTTCGTCGAGTGCGATTAACCACCAGTCGCTACGGAAGAGGATTTCAAACCTTGCAAGTAATCTAATCCCCAGGCTATGCTCTTTTGGTCCTTTTCGGACAAAGGGTTCTGCGCCTCGATTGTCAGGCTAGTTGGATTGATTGTCGCAAAGCGGCGCCGGCTACTGCAGCCAGGGACTTCGGGCGGGCAAACCCCATCTACAATTTGACCTCTATTCTCCACCCACAGATGAGGATATGGGCGTCTTCCTGGTGGCGATACCTCACCAAAGACTATCTTGCTCTCAGGTAGTCTCCATGCCACCTGAGAGTTGGTTATCCGGCATTTGCCGTTTCCTCCGAAAGGGGAAAACCAAAAGCCAGTAAGATCCCATCCTAGCTTTCCCTCGACCCACCCCCAAGCAAAAGGCGATATCTCCTTTACCTCCTGAGGAGCAAGAATCCCGATTGACACAAACAGGAATAAATAGACAGACGTATTGAAGACTCGTTGGATCAAACCCTGAACCACGCGGCCGATTTCTCAAGATCAGCAGAGAGGGCCGACAGCAGCTTTGCAGATTCTTCAATTTGTTCTGCAGACTCTTCGGTAGACCGCGTACCGGTGGCAATTTTCTCGATACTTGACGAAACCTCGGCAGTCACAGCGGACTCTTCTTCGGTTGCTGTTGCAATCCTCACGATTATGTCCATGCTGTTGCTTGATGCTCTCACAATCGCTTCCAAGGCCTGATTTGCTTCTTCAGTTCTTGCCAGGCCTCCGTCTGCATCGCGTTTACTGGATGCCATGCCAGCAACCGCCTGCTCCGTATCCTTCTGAATGTTTTTGATCATCTCGGCGATTTCTCTGGTAGCCCGAGCTGTGCGTTCAGCCAGCGCCCTCACCTCGTCAGCGACAACAGCGAAACCTCGTCCCTGTTCACCGGCCCGGGCCGCCTCGATGGCAGCATTAAGAGCCAGCAGGTTGGTCTGGTCCGCCACGTCCTCAATAGTCCCCACGATATTCCCGATCTGAACACTTGATTCACCCAACTTGCCAATGGTTGTTGATGATTCCTGAACCGAATTGGCGATTTTTTGCATTTCACCCATAACCTCGGCAACTGCGGCAAGACCATTATTTGCAGCCTCGGCGGTTTCTGTTGCGGCAACTGTTGCCTGTTCAGCGCTGCCAGCAATGTCCAGGAGAGTTTGGGACATCTCAAGAGAAGCGCTAGACACCTGGCTGGTCTGGTGAGCCTGTTCGTGGGCGTTGTGATTCATCTCCTGCGTGGTCTGCAAGAGGCTGTTTGAGTTTTCTGCAAGAGTATGGGTGAGTCGATTAATATCGGAAGAAACTTCCCTCAGCTTTTCAATGATCCTTTTCATTGCAGCGAAAAGCATTCCGATTTCCTCGTTACTCTTCACATTTATGTTTTGAGTGAGGTCACCATCAGCAATCCTTTCAAGAGCCTGTTGAGCATACCAGAGAGACTTACAGATGACGTTCTTGATAGTAAAGTGAGCTACATAATAACAGACAATAACACCCAAGACCAGCATACCAGCTATTAGATTACGGAGCGTTTCGAATTGACTAATCTCTTTGGCTACTATTTCATTTGGAATGTTGTACTTCGTTGCATATTGTTGAAGAAGATCGATAAATGTACTAATTTGATATATAGAAAACGATCCCATTACTATGGCGAAAACCATCACAAAAGCGACTGAAATAAACATTTTTGTGGCAATTGATTGTTGATAGAACCATGATTTTAACATATTTTAGCCCCCATTTAACTATAGTAGTATTAATAAATGTATCTGCAATCTGCACTATTTTTTTCAGTTTTTATGCTAAGGAAATCAGTTTTTCCAAAACCGTTGTTCTCCTTGTCTCGGTTAGGCTCTTGCAAGCCCTTTCGAACATATATTTTTGACCCACCATCAGCACCTTCTGTTTTGCTCGCGTGACAGCAGTGTAGAGCCACTGTGCGGTAAGCATGATCGTGTGTGCTGACGAGATTGGGATCAGGACAAAGCGGTATTCGCTGCCTTGACACTTGTGAGTGGTAAGAGCATAGGCCATTTCTAAAACCCCTGCGCTCAACAGCAACGAGTCATATTTTGCAATAAATCCTTCGGGGTATGCAACGAGCAGCTCGCGATTATCGGAATCTCCGTCAAGAATAACACCAACTGATCCGTTGAAAACTCTTTTGGTTTCCGATGAATCGATGTTGTTGTGATAGTCGCTCAAGCTGTGAGCCTTTACTATTTGCATATCACGGTTCAGTGTATGGACAACCTTGTCGCCAGGTTTGAATGTTACACTGCCGACTTGCACGGCTCTCCCCTCATGCTCTCCTGGATTGAACACGCGCTGGGCAACATCATTAAGCGCCTCTGTCCCTAGCGGACCTTTCCTTATCGGCGACAGAAGCTGAAAATCAAGGATTGGGTTTTTAATGTAAGGCGAAATCGCACGCATTTTTGCTTCAATGAATTCAATGATCCGCTGGCTATTTTCTTCGCGCAACGGAACCTTGTCCTTGTCGGATAACCGGAAGTAATTCCCTGGTAGATTCTTTTGGACAAACTGAAAATCCTTGAATCCTTCTTCCTGGAGATAACCTGTTGGCACCACTCCTCTGCGGATATCGTTAGCGAAAAACGAAAGCACGGAATCATCTGATTGACGGTAAATTCGGGTCAATCGAGCCACAGGAATAATGCCGCTCTCGATGATGTTGCGAAACGGATCGCCGGCGCCAATGGGGGGAAGCTGCCCAGGATCTCCCATCAGAATCAGGACAGCATCCCGGTCAACCGCCTCAATCAAATTCCTCATGATAAACGAGTTCACCATACTGCCTTCATCCAAGACGATTACCTGGTAACCAAGCTGGTTATCCGGGCCATGTTCAAACTCTTGTCCCCTCCAACCTAATGCCGAATGTATCGTGAAAGAGTTGAATCCGGAGAGGGTTCTGATTCTGTCTGAGGCAATACCGGAAAGCGCCATGCAGCAGACCTGATCTTCGTCGAACTTGGACAGTAGTAGTTGAATCAAGGCTTTTGATACTGTGCTCTTGCCGGTTCCGGCGTACCCAGTGACAGCAATAGTGCGATGACCGGCCGCAACCATTTTGATCGAATCAACCTGCTCTTCGGAAAAGGTGATGCCTATTTTTTGTTCTATTGATTCTATGAACCGCTGGGTTTCGGAAGGGGATTTGATGGGTACTGGTGGCAACTCAACCCTGCGCCGTAGAGCCTCGCATATTCGCTTTTCCGTGGCATGGTGCCGTTTCAGAGCAAGCATGTCACCCAAGCGAACGATCTCTTCTCTCCCCTCCATCTGTTCGAGTTCGCCGGCAAGTTCTATTCTCTCAATGTTGCTGCCGTTTTCGCTATCCAGTTCCTTTGCGGCCTGACTAATAACGTCTTCGGGTTTGACCAGAGTGTTCCCACTGTCATCGGCCATTGATGCCATCACGAATTGCAGACAGGCTGCCAGGCGAAAAGGGTCATGCGGATCGGTGCCGAGTCGTAACGCAACATCATCTGCTTTTTTAAAACCGATTCCGTTCACATGGGTAAGTGAGTACGGATTCCCCTTGATAATCACTATGGCACGGTCTTCAAAGTGGTTATACACACGAGTGATAAGGCCAGGGGAGAGTCCATAAGGCGAAAGAAAATCGGATAGCATCTTGATGTGACGGTATTTCTGCCATGAACCGATGATTTTGCCCAGGCGAGATCCACCAATACCCTTCACATTCAGGAGTTCGTTATGTCTGGCAGGCGTTTCCATAATTGATGTCAACTCAGCATCCGAAAACATGTCAATCATGGACTGCGCTGGCTTTTCACCAACTTTAACTACCCGAGTCAGAAAAAAGAACATCTCTGACCCATCTGGTGTCAGCGAGGACAAACGAAAACTTTTACCATAGCGGGCATGGCTGTCCCATGTGCCTTCCATCGAGCAGACCACGCCGACAATAGATTCCGGATCCTGTAGTATGTTTCCTGTTGCACGGAATGAACGACCACCATGCTCGCATGATAGGACTACCCAGTTATTGTTGTAGACACGAGAACCGGTGACCTTGGCCTTGATTGTTTGTGACACGATGGTTTTCTCCCAGCAGTATATTTATATGACATTATGTGCTATTTGCTTATGATGTTAAAGACTAAAACTGTTATAGCTCAAAATAGTTGTTACTGGGGTTTTCATGTGATAATGGCGTGACAGTCACAGATTGTGTCAGGCTGAAGTCATGCCCATTGTGTCCATCTAGAACTCAGAAATGTCATTGGTTGCTGGAGTCGTTTGAACAGGTGCCCAGCCCCCCCTTTATTCGTTATCGATTTGATATTGCAAGGCGCTGAACTGATTCTTCCTGAATTAAGGAAAAACATGATTTTTTGAATAGTTAAGCGCAGTCAATTTAAATTAATCATTATAGAATTATTTTTTTGTTGATTCTTATCTCGTGATACGTAAGATCGTTATTAACGTATCCGAGTAATAGCAATTTTACGTTTTTTATAGAGTAACGGTTGTACAAAGAACATATATCCCAGGTCTGTGTCGGACGTAGTAGAGTTTGTTGAATACACAAAATCAATAACGAGGAACATTGTGATACGAGAGAGAATCAAGGACTACGAAAAAGATCTCAAGGCAGCAAAGATGGAGCTTGAAGACCACAATTACGAAGTCGATACTTCAGAAGTGCCGTGGTATATCGAAGCTCAAGGTGGAGAAAGGCGGACTCTAAAAGAGTGTGCAGATCTACAAACCGAAGAGTGGCGCAATATAGAAATAAAACTTCTCGACGCAATTCATTTGGCAGAAACGAAACTAAGCTCAGTTCGATCAGATTTGGCGAGAAGTGAGGAGTTCCGGGAATGGCGGATAATTGTCGATGGATTTGAGTCTGGGACAACATTGGCACCAAGTTCAAGTGAAGCACTGAAAGTTGCGATCACTAAAATCGACCGGTCTGATTACCCATATGTTGAAACGACCATGTGGATTAGCGTCAAGGTTACCTGCGATGAAAGTGGGGAAGAAGATCTCGATACTGTGGCGCTTCATCCGGATGAACCTGGTTGTGTTGATGGTAAAAACCATGATTGGCAATCTCCTCACAAGGTCGTTGGAGGGCGTGAAGATTATCCTGGTATGTGGCCAAATGAAGCGGGTGTGATAATCCGAGAAGTGTGTGGGAATTGCGGGAAGTACAAGGTCACGAATACCTGGGCCCTGGACGTGGCGACTGGTGCACACGGTCTTCGATCCGTATCCTACGAAAAGCCAGATGATTTTTCGCTTCAATGGCTTGCAGACAAAAGATAATCTACCGCTACTGGGATTCACGCCATAACAAGAAGGCTCCCGGTCGATGATCAGGAGCCTTCTTTCGTTCATGCTATTTTGTTCAGGAGACCTATGCGGTTGCTGCCGGCATTTCCGCCATCTCACCAACAACCAGAATCTGTTCCTCGTGCTGGAGTGCCGGTGTCTGCTTTTTGTTCGAGAATCCGCGAGGCGGCCTGTAGTTGAGGCTCAGGGCCTTTGCCAGATCGATATTGAGATCATTGATACTGTCTTTGACCTGGTTGTACCGCTGAACGTACTCCTGAAGATCGGTATACGTCAGTTTACCGCGTTCGAAGTTCGTCATTCGCAGACGGTACATGAATTCGTCACATGTATTCAGAAGATTGACCGTATCAGCGGTATCAGGGGTTTTGTTGCGCACAACGTTCCAGGACCGGTCCTCTTTGATGAGGCGCATCTTGCGCTCCTGCGCTGTTTCCCTTGGCCGTTCTTCTCCGTTGGTACTGCTGGCGCCAGTTCGGGCGTCTCTGGGGGGCCTGTTATTCCTGGGGGGAGTGGCTGCCTTCGTCTGTTCTCCTGCCATGGTGGTGTTTCCTCCTCTGTGGTTTGTGGTTATCGTCTTGCAAGGTGATCAGCGATCCCTTTGGTGAAGCGTCCTTTCAATTCTGCATACACCGTCTCGTCAGCAGCCTGCATTCGTCTTTGCAGGTCTCCGATCGTATTCGATTCGGCCATAACAGCAGTGTAGTTCTCCTTGATCTCAAGCATTTTCTGGTGAATCCTTTCAAGGACCACTTCGAATTGTGCTTTTGTCGGATTCAATAGGCTCAGTTGGCATGTTGCTGGGTCGGCTCCAGACTTTGCCCCAACCGATGATGAGTTTATATGCGCAACAGCATCAGGCAGCTGCTGGATTTTGATGAACAGGTCCGACAGCATGTAGTATGCGAGCGCATTGCTTGCGATATTTGCTAACTCAGCCACGGTGGCCGACTCCATTTTTGTCGATGCTGCAGCTCTCAGGTAATTGTAGACACCCGGAGGCATGCTTCCCAAGAAATCCTGCTCAGCCAGTGAGTAGGCTACCTTCGTTTTCATCTTGGTGATGATGCTGGTCAACATGTTGACCGAATACGTCACCAAAGACCTGTTTGTGTCTGTAATCTGTTGACAAGACGCTGTAGGTGATGCCTTGGAGCTTGTGTGGCCCATCAGAAATGCCACCGGGCTGGCGTTGTCATCGCATGAGTCCACAACACGGGCCACAAATGTACTGCCAGTTGTCGCAGGAGGAATTATTTCTACGTCACCGACAAAACCACGAATCAGCTCCACATAGGCTGTGGGTAGATTTTTCTTTGCAGCAATGTTGTCCAGGAAACTGCCCTGGCCATAGAGGTCAACTATCTCCTGGGGGCAGCCAGCGATTGAGCCTTGTGCTGTTGCCTGAATGGTAGGTGCCGTGCTGGCATTGCCAGAAGCAACGTCTTTCTGTTCGGACTTAAACAGACCTGTGACCTTCGTATACAGGTCACCCATACCGCTGGAAGTCCAGAAATCTGATTGTGCAGAACTGAGCTCGGACTGCATTTTTTCACCCAGTAGGTTTGAGGCGGGGGAGGCTATTGTTGCAACAAGCGCTTTAGACGCCTTGCAATCATCCAACTGCAAATTATTGAGAGCGTCAGCCCATGCCCCCAGCTCTTTCAGTGTCCCGGAGATCTGTGGCGAAACTGCCTTTAGTGCAATGTCGAAGGCTGCGGCCGGAGCTGCGGACATTATCCGCTGTAACTTTTGCACAAGGTAGTCAACGTCCATAAACGCAAAACCACCCATGAATGTATCAATCCCACCACACCCCGACTTGATATGCGGAGTCGAGACGGTCATGAGATAGTCGTTGCTGTCTTTCCAGTGAGCTTGGAATGAGCCACCGGTATAATAACCGCGAGTTGCTCCTTGAAACGACGAAGGGCTCGCGCTCTGCTTACTGGTTATCCAGTCATCCACCCACCCTGATCGTGCGATTGTTGGAAGGGTAAGCAACATGAGTGCGACACATACAGCTGCTCTCCGTATCGTGGTTTTCTGGACTTTCACAATCCCTCCTCAGCGCCTTTTTTTCCCGACGTCGTAACCTCCTCCACGCTGATAGTCGTAGAGGTCAAACTGCTCCGGAGTGGTCTCCTTGTTGAGATACCGGACGGCCTTGTATGTACGCTCAGTTATTTCGTCTGCAGATGCCACGCCTGCAGTGACTGGAAAGAAATCCTGGTTCCCTTTCTGGATCAGGATGATTGTCGGTGTTATCGTGACACCAAATCTCGACGCCATACTTGGATTTTGTGAAATATCCACGGTTTTCACGGTCCATCCGGTACTCTGAGTGAACCACCTGAGGATTCCTTCCTGTTCGCTGCAATATCGGCAACCGGGTTTTGAGAACATCACTAGCGCGTAATTATGTTGATTGTTGGCCAAGGTCTGTCGTTTCTCTGCTTCACTCATCGCCACTTGGGCGCTTCGCCCGGGCGTTGATATCGGATAATCGCCCTTCGTCGTCAGTTCAGGGTTGCGCTGCCAGGTAAAATCACTTGCCGATGTGAAAGCATACGCTTTCTTCCGCGTGACTTCATTGACTCTCCAAAAGTCTCGAACGTTCGATTCAGTCGGTTTTCGGAATGCCCGGGCACGCATATCATCCCAGAGTTCGCCTAAGTCTTGTGGATCCATATTCCACATTTTTTCTTCTGTAATCCCTTTGAGCGACTTATATTTGCGCCCCTTCTTTGGGGAGTCTGCCGGCTTTTCTTCTTTCTTCTCCTCATCCTGCTTTGGTGGTTCCCGGTCATACCACCACCACCCCTTACCTGAATCCTCGAAGTAGCTGCCAAAGCACGTATTCGTGGTGGCCAACAACAGGATTGCAGTCAGAACTAGACGTTTGCGCATTGCTTTACCTCAAACTGTTTCGGGACGATTTTGCTCACCATCCTCTGTATCGCCTCTCCTTTGCGGCTAGACATTGCGGCTAGGGTTTCGCCAAACGATTCCAGGGGGTGAAACGGGATCAGGAACATAGTGATATTCCTGCCACCACCAGTGATTACGTTGACGGCGACTTGGTAGTAACCATTTCCCATAAGACTGGTCATGACTTTTTGCTTGCGACCGAGCTCCTGGATAGCCGTATAGATGTAATCGCGTCGGTCTGCTGTGTTTGCATCCGCGAGCAGTAGTTTTGTGTCTCTGTTGGCCGCCAGTTTTTTTAGGTTTTCCCAAACCAGTCTTTCATCAACCCACACCAACCCTGTGGAGTTGTCTGACACAGCCATCCAAGTCGTTTTCCCTGTGTTATTATTGGAGATCATCATATCGACTGATTTATGGATGCCGGACAGTAGTCTTTCCATATCCCACCACTCCGGCAATGCCATTTCTTTGCAGATGTGTTTCCCCTTTGTCGGACTGCCTCCACTCTCGTTCGCATACACATTTGGCACTAATGGTTGAGGAGGAGCTTCTGGTGCCGAGGCAGTTTTTGTGGCAGCAGGAATCTTACATGGGGTGTTCTTTTCCTCAGGAACATTTTCTGGACCAGGGATGGTGAGAGGGTCATGATTCTCCTTCGCTGGTTTCATCTTATCTTCAGCTTTGATTGGAGACTCTGGTGCCGGCGCCGAGGGTTCCTCTTCACTTGTTGCTCCGGATGGGTCGATTCCGGTGAGTACGCTTGAGACGCCATCTCTTGCATCAAGCCACGCGATCAATCCTTCCCCTTCTATTGTCCGGGCCTCACCGTCTGCAGCCTTGAGATGGTCAGCAAGAGGGTTCCCGGTAACGAGCAAGTGGTGACTCATGATGATCTTGTTCAAGTCGGTCCGGTTGGGCAAGGCCGCATATTCCGGTACCCCATTAAGTATGTTGGTCGACAGGGCGGCATGATCACCGGACTTATAGATTTTCCCGTAATACCGTGGGATCTTCCCGATATCGTGTCCAAGTGAGACAATTAAGGCGTCAGGCAGTAGTACATCATGCTGGAATTTGGCGACGTACTTCCGGGCAACAAGGAGAGAATGTTTCCACAGAGGAACCCGCGAGAGGAACTGGTAAAGCTCATCGCCAATTTCTTTTTCGGCCTCATGCTTGTATGCCTCCTTGCCTTTGCCAATGACTGACGGGCAATCACCATCGGTGTCGAGGAGCATCAAGAGTTTTAAAATGACTGTACGGCGGCTCCCCTTCACGATCGGTTTAGAAACAAATTCGTCATAAAATCTGCTGATTTCAGCATGCTTGAATGTCGGCCGAACAATGTTCCTGGCTTTTTCCGCATCATCTTCCGTTTCACGCCACAGAAACGATATTTTTGACAGGTAGATCTCTTTGGCGGCCCACAACCAACTGATTTCTTCGAGGCGCTCAATGTCGCTGTTATGCTCTTGATCTTTCAAAACCCCACCTGGCACTGGTACATCCAGAGTAGTTTTTTCGGATTCATGTCGCACAACGCCAGACTCAGAAAAAAGAGAACGGACGCTCAATGCGACCCCAAGTCCGCATACTGTAGCTACGCCAAGAAATATGTAAGACCGATCCATCAGATGATCTCTTCCTCTTCCCTCTCCTCTTCCTGTGCCTGGGAAAGATCACCGGGTGCAGAGGGGAAGATGATTTTGAGTCGTGATTCGGATATTTCAGCAGTTGTTCCCTTAAAACGCCCGCTGTATGAGGTCATGAGGAATTCGCGGGGTTGGAGCGACAACACTTCGTAGGTCTTTACGGCTTCTTGCTCAATTTCACGTGTAGTGACCTGATTGGTCCCGTAGATGCCGCTCAGGACGTTGCGAGTTCCGAAATGCTTAACCACATATTCACTGGTCACTGCATCAGGACACCGCAAGAATATTTTTGTGTTGCATGTATTGAGAACCACCTGGGCGAGGTCCTCGCTTTTCATGGCGGCCTTGAGTTGGGCTATGTCCTGAATGTACAGAGTAGTCATGACGTTCGCGGAGCCGGCCATTGCGGTTAGATTCTCAAAGCCGTCATAAAGGACGTTGTGGGCTTCGTCGATGTGAATCGACAGAGGGATATCAAGCTTCTGTTTGCTTGAGTTGTATGTCCGGCCGATAAGCCCCTGTATCATGGAGATCAGCAAGCGGCCCAACACAGATGACGCGGACCGAACCATGAGGGCCCCGGTGTGGACCACCAGGATTACTCGCTTCCCTTGCTCTAGTCGCTTCATGAACCGATTCGAATCGGCTTGCCCGATGATTTTCCCGATATTCCCACTGCTGAGAGTCATGAGTGTGGTCGACAAAGACATTGATACTTTAGCGAAGTGTTCCTGGTCGCTGCACATGAGGTCGTCAATCATGCTTGCAATCCGAGTCGCTTCGGTCGTACCGATGCCAAGCAGAGTGTTCTTTGTCTCTTCCAGGCTCTGTCTCCGAACACACTGCCTGAGGTGGTCAAGGTTCTGGTTTGGGACAGTACCGCTGTGGTTGGCGATTATGATGTTTGCGGTGATGGCGACGGTGGAAATCGCGGTGGCCAGTTGCCGGAAAAACTCTTCCTTGGACGGAGGTATTGCGGCAACGATGTGTCCCACGAGCTCATCCACCATGAAGTAGTAGGCCATGGGATCGATAACAGCTGAATGTTCAGGATAGATGACAGTGACCAGCTGGATCTCATCAAGACGCTTCGCTCTTCGAGCCACGTCGTATATTTTCGCGAACAGACTTTGATCGCCTTTTGGATCGATACACACAACGGATTTACCTGTCAGGATATCGTCCTCGATGAAATTCTCTTCCAGTCTCGTTTTGCCGACACCGGTTGTGCCGACCACCATCATTCCGCGCCGGCGATGTTCTTCGCTCACGTAGATGGGTTGGAGGACTGTTGGGTTGTCCAGGTTGACACCTTGCCCGATCAGTAGTTCCCCTGCCCTTTTATTTGCAGTGCTGCTGTTGTTATATTTGGGTTTTAAGAATCCGAACACGATATATGTCCCCAGTCTCCTTGCCGACAGAATTGATTATGTCCTTGGGAATTTTCTGCGCAGTAACGATATCAGCCGGCCCGCCTGGTATCCGGGAGAGACAGATGATTCTCTCGATCCCGCTTCTCTGTCGCAACAGTATTGCTGGTAACTGCTTACTGGTCCTGCTGAGTACGATACGGACTTTGGTCTGCCGATGATTTGTTACAGGCAGCACGCTGCAGACGTACCAGCTATATTCTTTCCCGCGGAGGTAAGTATCCCTCTCGTGAAGAGGTTGGTATCGCCGTGGGCATGTTCCCAGAAGGATGTACCGCCGAAACTGACTACTCAAATCCATCTCTACCCGTACACTACCATCCGGGTCCAATCCGGATGGGAACCCTGTCAGGACTTTCCCCTGCAATTGACGCAAGCGCTCAGCCTCGTACACAGTTTGCCTGGTCTGTAATTCGTGTTCGATCGCGTAGAGTAGATGGCGCCTGAGTTTCTTCCCGATTCTGTCGTGCGTGATCTCAACCGGATCACCTATGTGCGGCATGCCTGTGATTTGCAACCCATCGTCAGGTAAATATGTTGCGGTGACCCCCATATCAAAGGCTCTAGACAGCACAGTGATAGCGGCTATCTCGATCGCACCGTATATATCGGCTGGTTGCAGATCGCTGTAACAATCGGTCAGTTCATTTGGAATCATCATGACTGATGATCTCTTCCCATGGAGTAATCTGGCCTTGTTCGCTCAGTTCCTCTGGTTTTTTTGCTGACGCGATGAGCGATGTTTGGGTGGCCAGTTTCCGATGCTTTACAATTGACGCGAAAATCTTCCGCGCATAGATCTTGTTGAGTTCAGGGGTGCGGCTGTTGTAGCAGCCAATTCCTCTCCATGTGTATCCGTAGCTTGAGATACACTGGGAAAGAATCCAGGCTCCAGTCATGACATTGGTGCATGGGTCAGATAGCGCCTTCCATCTTTCGGTCCCCAATTTCTTTGCCCAGATCGAATTGATCTGCATGAGACCGTAGTCATAACTCCCATTTTTGTTCTTGTTGACTGCATAAGGGTTGAAGCCTGATTCCACACTCGCAATGTTGTAGAGAATCTCGGGGGAGATTCCATACGTTTGCCCAGCTTCCTCGAAACAAAATCCCCATCCGGCATTGGGTGACAAAATTAGGCTCAGTATGATTGGAATTAGTCGTCGCATAGGTGTATGAGGCAAATCCCCCTCATACTGTATATCTGGCAAGGACTTAGATTATTTGGTGCAATTAAATCGATTTTTTTTCTGGGGAGACTAATCTGGGGGGGCCAGCATCAGTACTGTTCGACCGACGACATGGAGGGTTTTAGCTGAGGATTTATCTATGTTTTCTGCGGGGATTTCTGGAATACGGCTTGGAAAAAGGATGGACCCATCCAGCCGGATGGTCGCTTGTTTCAGGAGTACATTATTTTCTGTGGCAATAGCATAAATGCCATCTGAGTTGATCCTAGTCACTCGTGTATCGACCAGGTGGAGATTGTCAAAAAGCTGGCCCTCTTGATTTATGACGATCAGAGATTCAGGATCTAGTCCCCTGGCTTCAAGGAAAGCCCTGCTCAGGTGTATTTCATTAGTTTTGTTTCCACTCTCGTCTCGAAAAAAAACCGGGAAGGCTTTACTGTCCTTGATCAGGATCTGGTTCAGATCGAGTTCCATTCGCTGCGCCAGGTGCAGAACGTCATCCACGATAGAACTGTTCCTAGTCTTCTTCATGGATAGAGCAGGGCGTTTAATACGCAGAAAGTCGGCGACTTCGCCATCACTTTTAACGTTCAATACGTCCTTGAGTCTCTCTATGATCTCTGTGGTAGTCAGTAGTGGCATATTGATAGCTCTTTGTCTTAAATGGACTAGATACCATAAAATATGCAGAATGTATTGAAATTAATGGCGCACTGTGGCACATTCCCGCTCAATTTTTATTTTTGACTCTTTACTACAGGTGTTTAATGAGTGGCGTTTTTCCGATAAATCCGGTTTTAGTAATTGACGATGATGAAATTTGGCTCAAAAGCTTTTCGTTTCAGTTGAAGAGGAAGCTTGGGGTTACGAACGTGATCCCCTGTAGCAAGCCAGAAGAAGTTATGTCAATTTTAGTGTCCCGACCGGTCACGATCGTCATTCTGGATTTTACAATGCCCCGTATCATGGGTGATCAGTTGCTCATGAACATCAAAACAGAGTATCCGGACATTCCGGTTATTTTGCTGACCGGGAGCGACCAAGTTGACATAGCCGTCAGGTGTATGCAACGCGGAGCTTTTGACTATTTTGTAAAATCAGTTGATATAAACCAAGTTCTGTCAGGCGTGTTGCGAGCGATAAAACATCGGGAAACCCTACAGGAAAATCGTCTACTAAATTCTGGTTTTCTGAATGAGACCAGTCAGATGGTTTCTGTGGGAGGATCGTTTGCTGGATTATGGACCAGATCCCTCCGAATGTTACGGATCTTTCGTTACTTGGAAGCAATTGCCCAATCTTCCGAACCCCTTCTTTTTACAGGGGAGTATGGCACAGGGAAGGCCACTTTTGCTAAGGCCCTCCACGCTACCGGTAAGCGTGAAGGTCAGTTTGTTTACTGTAAAATATTAGAACATGGCGATTTTTTTCCCGATGCCCTAAGCGGATACCGCAGAGGTGATAGTTTGCTGGAGAAGGCAGGAGGAGGGACGATTTATTTGGAGGGTATAGAGCATCTCACCCGGTCTGGCGAATGCTTCCTTACTAATCTGCTGGAATCATCCCAGTTCTCACCACTGCAATCCTTGAAGTCCAAATGGTTCACGGGTCGCATTGTTGCGTCTGCAGGTGTCCCGATCGATGAAATTTCGGGCATGAAACAACTCATGATGAAATTCAGTTCGCATACCGTCGAAATTCCTGCTTTGCGAGAGAGACGAGAAGATCTGCCGGTATTATTGGACTGCTTTTTGGAAGAGGCTTCGAGGAACTACGGCAAATCGAGGCCTACAATACCTCCAGAGTTGCTAACCCTTCTTGGGGTATATGAGTTTCCGCGCAATGTGCAGGAATTGCGCGATATGGTCTTCGAGGCTGTCCTGTCTCACTCGTCTGGTGTTCTTTCCATGGAGACCTTCAAAGAAAGAATATCAGACTACGCAACCATCCTTCCTCACGATACCCAGTTGGTCAAATTCACCGGACCAAGACTCCCCACCCTATCAGAAGTTCAAGATATCCTCATCAGTGAAGCTTGTCGCAGAGCATCTGGTAACCAAGGCGTGATGGCAGATATGCTCGGCATCTCCAGAACGGCCGTCAACAAGCGCCTGAAGGCTAATAAATCCTCATAAAATCTGCAGCCCCTACCCTACCCCTGGCCATCATTCCATTCCTCTTACCCGATATTACTGCACAGACATCTTGCGACCGTTGTGTGAAAATATTCACACCCTTTCATCTCAATATTTTTATACATAACGTTTTGTTGCTAAGTACACCGACTTATGCACAATATTCAGTTAGCGTACCCTTGTGAATTTTTTCACATTCTTTACACAAGGCCAATATCTATGAAGCGTTTATATCATTGCTATCATACGTTTTTTTAGCTGTCGACCATTATTTTATTCGCTCTCGCCCTAAAAGCCAGGCCACCACACTTCTCCCACTTAACCTGATTTAATTGTTTGACGACAATGTCGCGGCTGTGGTAAGCAACATTTTGTTGTGTATTTTGCGGGGGAGGATGACAATGACGTTTGACGACGCAATTGTATGGGTCGAGCAGAACCGAAAAGCCATCATCGGGTTCTCAAAACAGTTTCTCGGCTGCTGCCCTTATGACGTTGAGGACCTGATCAGCTGCGCGAACCAGGCAGCGCTCTCATCTGTGTTTATTTCCACGGAGCCCCTGGCCGCAAAGTTCGAGATGACATTTTGGGCGCAATACAAACTACTGATACGTGAGATAGTTCCTAATCCAGGCAACCACAGGGGGTCAGAGTCGATCCCCTCGTACCTCTGCTGCGAAATCAATGAGGCATTTACAGGGAATGCACCACCGGCTGACAAGTCGACTCAGGCCAAATCCGAATCCGTATTTTGGGCCGTCAAGCCTTACCTGACACCAAAAGAGCAGAGGTTTTTAACCGCTCTCCTTGGACTGAGCAAGTCCGGTTATCACAGCATGGACGAAGCCGGGGCTTTAATCGGTATTACGGAACCATCCGCAGTGGCCATGTTCAAGCGAGTACGCAGCAAGATCGCCAGGCTCTTCTCCTTACAGATCGTATCAATCGAAAATCTATCTTCTGCCACACCAATCAGGCCTCACAGCGAATCCTCACCTCGAAGACAGTCTGCCGCCTGAGATAGCCAATCCAAGCTTACTCACCACCAGAGGGGCCCTAAAATTTAAGTTTTAAGGCCCCTTTCCACAGCAACCCTGACACCCACCTGCCTCGTGCAACAACAACAACAACAACCCCTACCCCCTCTTCTGCGCTCGTGATGACGTGTTTTGTTTCTGGACCACCCCGCCGCCTTATGACATTTATCCCACAAGACGAAATCGTGATGCCGCGGATTTGAATTGACAGCCCCTGTTGAGGCGCTTGGACCTGGTGGTTTTTATATCCACGCTTATCGCTTGCAGGGGCGCTTCTTGACTGGTCGGATTTGGTATGCAGGGTCGAGTGAAATAATCTTCCGAAGACATTCAGACGATGCTCCCTGGAGAAAGGGGGTAAAAATAAGTATTATATTTAGAATAAATAAAATATTTTATTTTTTTGATCTCTGGCTGAAAATAAGTATTATATTTTATACGTATAATACTTTCATAAAATATAATCGGGAATTTGGGAGGAATGAGGCACATGGCGGCAGACTTCGGTATCAAGGGCAGGACAGAGGAGGCAAGACAGAAGTATTGCGATCTGATTTTTGAAGCATATAAATCGGGTTTGAGTATCATGGAAATCGCACGCGTTACCGGCAGCACCAAGGCTGATTATTTTTACACGGTGCTCCGCAGGGAAGGCATCTTTCCCCCCATGAGTCGAGGTCGGTCTCGCAAAAATAATCTACCGGAGCAGGTCGCAGATGTTTTCATTACCAAACAGTTTTCGTTTTACATGTGGTGTCATGTTTGGGGTTTTGATCCTGTTGTGGTTACGGACGCACTCCAGGCCAGTGCCCCACCTCCTGGTGACGAAATGGCTGATCAAATCCATAGGGCATTCAGACGCGATTTCCCCGATCAGTACGAAAAGATCTTCCCAATCAGCGCCATCACGAACCAACCGATTATTAGGCTTAAAACTGGCCTGCTTCAGCCAGAAACTAAGCAGGTAGTGTCAATTGCCTGGAGCAATACCGGACAGCATTTCGTGGCCTCAATCTATGGCGAAGATGACGTTGAGGGGATTGGGCGCACTCGGGGCGAAGCTCTGAAGGACATGGAGCGAGTTTGGTGGATTCACAAAGGTATAATTCGGCTATCTGACGCGATTGATAGAATCATGTCAGATACTTAGCACATTCTTGTATATCTATGGGTACGCTTGTTGGTATACCTAGAAGTATGCTTCTAGGTATACTTTATTTGTTTTCTGACTTGACTTTTTCGCCCAAGTATACTAGTTAGTATACCTGTAGGCATACCAATAGGTTAACAAAGGAGATAATTGATGGCTGAACCGATAGCTGAACCGAAAAATGATGTGAAATGCTTCGTCTGTGATCTGGGTTTTTCCTCTGCCAAATGGATATCAGGAGGGAAAAAGGGGCGGGTCCTCTCTGTTTACCAGAACAGGGGAGGCGGAGAAGATCCGTTGATCGGAGAGGATGCCCTGGATAATCCAGGTGGTGTTGCTTATTTGCGGACACCTCAACATCTGGTCAAGCACTATCGTTTTTTTCTGGAGAAGTGTCTTGATGAAGCAGGCGTAAAGGGAGCAGTAAAGGTTGGGGTCGGTCTCCCTGTGCAATTTTATGAAGAGCAGTCAAAGATAAAAGGTGGTGCTGTTGATGCGCTTAAAACTTCTCTTATATCGGAGCGAGTCAAGGATGTTACTGTTCTTCCGCAAGGTATTGGTGGGATTCGTTCATATATGATAACAGATGGTAAGGAGAAAACAGGCCTTGTATTGGGCATTGACCTGGGGTTTAACACTCTGATCTATACTTTGTTCGATCCTAAAAGATCGAAAGTTGTATTTACTGACACCTTATATAAACGTGGCATATCTCAGCTGGCATCAAACTATTTAATGCCAAAGATTGCCGACTTTACTACAGGGTTGTCAATGACTCCTGTTGAACTTTCAAGGCTTATGGAGCAGGGTTATATTACTAATGGTACTGACAAAATCGACTTGCTGCCTGAAATAAAATCTGCGGCAGGTGAATACATGGAAGCCATTCTTGCGGAGATTATGGAAGATGTGCGAGCCAATATCAGCATTACTCGCCCACTTGAAACCATTATATTCTTTGGCGGGGGGAGCAATCATTTGAGAGGTAAGATCGGTTCAGATAAAATCGAGGTTAAAATCCTGCCTGAGCCGGAATACGCCAATGCTCGTGGGTTCAGGTCATTCCTGGAGGGGTAATGAAATTCGTGATTAAGGTCGACATTACTGATCCGCTTACAGTAAAGGCCTTAGAGCAGACCAGGAAAGGCCGTAAAATGGCTAGATTGGTAACTGACGCGCTGAGCCATTATCTGCGCACAAAAGACGGACAGGCCTCCATAGAGATCATGTCTAAAGGGATATCACCCGATCCCTCTCCTAAGCGAGAGAAGAGTGCTGCTAAAAAGGAAGCCCCCGTGACTAAAGAAAATAGAAAGCTTAATATTGATGACTTCTTGAGTTTTACTCCAGATTAACAAACAGCAAAACTGTATTAACGAAGAAAGGCGGCGTGGATATCAGACCATGCCGCCTTTCTTCGTGTTAAGACACTATTGCTGGGACATTCAGAGCACAATATCCCTTTTGTTTTGCAAGTACGACACTATTCTTGATTCTCTTGTGCCGGAGTAATAATGACCGCTGATCTGTGAGATAATTTCCAGCTGATCGTCTTCGTCTAGAGCATTGAAATAGTCAATGTACTTTTTCTTTCTTATTTCGAATTCAGTCTCTACATCACTAGATTCCTTTTCTCTTTGTGCAGCGATAGCCACTTCTCTTTTGTTAATATAGGTTGCCTTAGCTCTATCGCCAGCAGCGAAGTCCTCTTCTAGTGCAGCAACTGTATATGCTTCCTTGTTCTGTTTTGCTCTAGTCAACGCATACTCAATATTTGATAATACATAATCAAGTCCATGATCTTTTAATTTTCCTCGCACCAATAGCATGAATTTATCATTATCTGATAGCTCTGGAACATTGCATATTCGTTCTATTACTTGTGTCAGTGCATCATCTATAAGCATATCATCCAGCTTATCTCTTTGCTCTGTAGCTGTAAATTGTATTCCAAGTATTTTTCTACCGTCCTTTATATATTCGATCTCAATTCGCAGGTCAGTTTTTGTATTTATCTCTTTCATGGCGGGCTCGATAACGCGACGCCTCAGATCAGGAAAATTAACATAGAGACTGTCTTCGACTCCCATTAGTTTCCGAAATGTTTTCAGGGTCATGCGAGGTATTGTGACCGCAATGTAGTCTCGCGCCATCTCGTACAGCGCTAGTGCGTACTTGGAAGACAGGCCTCGTGTAATCGCCAAATTTATGCGGGCGTACATTCTGGGGTTGAGTAGGGCATTTTTTATCGAGGGGGGGAGAGCAAAGGTGATTTCACTATTCTTGACGTTAACTTCCGGTAGCAAAACAAAGGCACCCCAATCTCCTTGCTTGTCTTTTCCGAGGATGTTGTGGTCGACAACCACGGTCATTAATTCTCGTAGCGATTCCCGGATATGTTTTGTGTCTTTTATCAGTACCCCTCCAATGGATCTCAGTTTATTGATGTTCACGGAGTACATTTCCAGGTCAGGATTTTTAAGAGCCTGTTCTCGTGCAAAATAAAGAAGCAGATTGTAACTTTTCCGTTGCATGAGTGATATGCGATTGCTGATCTGGGTCACCGCGCTATGTTTCTTGAGCTCGTATGATGAATCTGGTGTTATGGGTACTCCACCGATCACCAATGACATTTGTTCTTCCAAAATTCACCTCCGGCCGGAATTATGTCATGACATACCCCCCCTGTCTAGTCATTTGTTGTGTATGTTTTCATTGGTTACTATTTACACTGGTGCGACTACTAACTATTGACGCGCGTAAATGCCCAATTGATCGGTTGTTTTCTTCGCGGCTCATTTGTGGTTTGTTATATCATGGACATTTTAGGGGCAGTGATTTGTGTTCTGAGTCCATTATGGACACGGCAAGGCGTTTTTCATGTTCTTTCATGGACATTTTAGGGATCCAGGTTTAAATGTGGACAAAATAGGGGCTATTGCAGGGGTGTTAATGGACGTTTTAGGGGTACATTGGCGCCATATATCGATAAGAATTGTTATTAGCCAGGCTGGTTTCCCTAATTTGTCCATGAAGTGTTTGTGGAGCTCGTTGAAGTGTCCATGATTGGGCTCCGCTTATTGCAAAACTTGATATGAAGATCGGAACTTACCGAGAAGACCATTGATGCGGACTGCAGGATTAATGCAGTGGATTGCTATGAAGTCATTGATGGGCATTATTTAGTGTGGTTCCAATGTGTCAGGTGTACTAGGCAGCTTCAGCGTTTTTATTGTGTTGTTATGTATTTTGAAACATCACAAAACATTACAATACAAGGAGAGTTGTTGTTCTTTGAAAATCGGTACGTTGCGAAAAGGAAAAGGAAAATAGTGATAGCAAAAAGGAAAACAGTGATACCAGCTATGGAAAAAATTGATACACTGGGTGGAAAAATGTAATTGATGCTCTGGAAGAAATTGATACTCTGACCTGTGGTAAAAAGTGATATCTGTAAAAAAGTGATAGTGACACGGCTTTTTCCATTAATGGAAAAAAAAGATACCTTGTGTTTTCCTTCTGTACGCGTACATGGTCAAATATTCGGTTATAACCTATCGACTTAACACGGTTAATTTCTAGCTATGGAAAATTATGATAGTGATCATGGGGCATCTGTGGAAAAAAAAGATACCTTGCTGGGCCCTCTCTAGATACCTTGTTATGTCTCCTGGAATGTATGTAACTATCCGTTATTAAAAGGTAATATCTGCAACTATGGAAAAATAAGATATCTTGGTTTTACATCTGGAAAAAAGTGATACCTTGAAAGTCCCTTCCACGATAACCTTGCATCACATCAATAAGATGTAACTTCCCGCAATTATAAATAAAAAACATTCACACCTTCTGTCTTGGCGTAGAATGATTTTGCCCATGGTCTTTTGTTCGTTTAAAGTAAGAAAGAACCGATTGTTGCGTAACTTGTTGTGGTAAAAAGGAAACATTTCATTTGTCAAAGGAGTGGTATCACTTCTTTCCATACGTTTTGGTATCGCTATTTATCAGTAGGGAAACTCCTGCAGATGTCTTGATTTGCTGTTGCTGTACTTGGGTCCGAGGTACGTATGGAAAACTTTGATATGAAGTGGAAAGTCGTTGAGATCGTTTTCCAGAGGTGATATATGTCTGCTTCAAATGGAGGTATTTTATGGCAGACGACAAACCAACCCCTCGGGCAAAAAATGATGTTCAGGAATACCTTCCTGGGATGGAGATGGCCCCAGAAGACTATATCCTTAAAAAACATAATGCGATCATTCATCGTACGCATGCCTCCACGCCGACCGAAGAGAAGGTTTTCAGTGCTCTACTCATGGTTGCAAGAGCACAGATGAAATCCGGTATCGTACCGCCAGACGGCAAATTTCAAACCAGCATAAAATTTCTACGGAACTTCACCAGGACGAGAGCTACACATAACCATCTCCTTAAAAATGCTCTCACGAGTTTACAGGAAAGACCCTGGCAATATGATATGTTCCATGAAGACAAATTCCAGGAGTGGCGCAGTTTTGTACCGATATCTGAAGCGCGAATTAATCGATTTGGATGCGTAACATTCTTTTTTGCACCGACGATCAATGAGGCTCTTAATAATCCCAGTATTTACACTCAGATAGACTTGAAAATCATTCGTGGTTTAAAGTCTCTGTATTCGATAGCTCTTTATGAACTTGGTGTGACTCACATTGATGAACATCGAGAATTTTCCCTTGAAGAATTCCGAGACTACATGGGGCTTAAAGTTGGAGAATATAGTGCTCCCACGGATCTTCGTCGTCACGTTGTTGAACCGGCAGTAAATGAAGTCAATGAGAAAACGGATGTAAGGGTTGAGGTAAGGCTACTCAAACGTGGGAATCGTGGAGCTTTAACAGGCTTCGATTTCACGTTTTCTCGAATAGAAGAGGTAGAGGTTGTTCCGGAAGCATATCAACTTGAGCAGATTGCCGAGTTGTGCGCTATGCTCCCTGAAGGGATTGGTTCCCTCCGCGGTGTGGTTCCATTGTTGAAAAAGATGTTAGACCTGCGTGGTGAAGAAAATGTAATTTCGAATATTCAATATTTTGTTGAACGATTTAACGATAAAAAACAAGCCCCTATCCCCTCCCCTGGCGGGTATCTTCGTACAGTACTTGAGAATGACTATGGCCTCGAAATCCGTGAGCGCAAAGAAATAGAGAGACTGTTGCAAGAGAAGAGGCTTTTGAAAGAATCTTTGAAAGACGACATTACCAATGCATATATAGCTAGAAACGAAGCTGAGGATTCAAAGATCTTGCAGATGCAAGATAAATATTATGAATACTATTTGGGTTTGCCTGCATTAAGACAGGCTGAAATTATTGAGCGGATAGAGAAATCTGAATTATATATCGGTCCAATGAAGACGCAGATTATGGGGTACTTGCAACTTGCAGAAAAGGTTTTTTTGTGACGTTCGTGGTTAAGCTGAAAAGCTCTCATGCTACTCTGAAATGCAAGCCGCGAAGAGAAAATCACTTATTGTTACGGTTTTTTTCGAGAAAGATAATCCTGCTCCACGGAAAGCTGCCGTTCAAGGGCCTCACGAACCCACTCAGATAAGTTCAATATCCCTAGCGATAGCCTGTGTTTTTCTATAGTCATATTGAGATCATATGAAACTCTTATTGAAATTGCAGATGATGCTTTCCTCTGAATCTCCGGTACAGGTATGATGTATGGTTTTTTGTAACTGACCAGTGGCCATGGTTTTTCAAGGTTGTACCCAAATGGATTGGAACTCACCGATGGTTCCTCTCCACCCTCCCCTTCTATCATTTCTTTTTTTTGCGATCCCTGCTTCTGTGAAGCAGAAATTGCCTTGTCAGCAGTGTCTTTGTGGGGCCCCTGGGAGGTCTCCTTGCCTGAATTAGTATCAGGAGGTGTTTGCCGATTTGAAACCATCTCTACGGGGCTCTCGTTGTCTGCAACAGGGCCCTCAAGCAAAGTGGATTCAAGCAACCCCCTGTTAAGGGGTGATTCGCCCATTCTTGATTTTTGGATAGTTTTAGATGTCATTTGCGTTTCCTTTTGATTACTTCCTTTGCAAGGTTTGCGACTATTTTGGTTTCATCGCTTTTGGGCCGGTACTCGTTAATCAGCTTCCCTTGACCAGACGCTTCAGTGTAGGCAACACGACGCGGTATTACTGTCTGGAAAACTCTATCGCCTAGCTTCGAGCGAATATCTGCAATGATTTCACGGTGCAGCAATTTCCCGCTTTCGACCATTGAGCATACAATTCCCGATATTTCCAGATCCTTATTCATCCTTGTCTTGATCTTCCCATAGGTGTCCAGGAGTTTTGCCAGGCCTACCAGTGACGCGGGTTCAGGCTGCAGCGCGACAATAATCTCTGTGGCGAAACAAAGGGCATTTATCGTTAAAAGGCTGAGCGATGGAGGGCAATCAATCAGAATAAAGTCAAAATTACCGCAATCCTGCATGGCATCCGCCAAAATTAGCTCTCGGCCTAATTTGGTATAAATTATGTGCTCGGTGTCGGACAGTTTTTGACTTGCTGGTAGTACCCAGAGATTTTTATTTCTGCTGACGATCACCTCTTTTGCGGAGATCTGGTCCAGGAGCACCTCGTTGATTGTTTTGTCACCCGGGAAGTTGTCGTTAGGCTTCAGGCCACAGAACTGCGTCAGGTTGCACTGCGGATCGATGTCGACCAGCAATACCTTTTTTCCGGATATAGCCAAGGCGCCGCCAAGATTGTAGGACGTGGTTGTCTTTCCCACCCCACCCTTTTCATTGAGCACAGCAATCACACGCATGTTTGTCTCCTTGTCAAGAATCGCTCGATAAGAATTCCATACAATCTGAAATTTATCAAGATATAACCACCAAAACACACACAATCTAAAAGCAAGCACGAAAAAACGCATGTGTGCGCGTATGTGTGTAATACAATAATACAGACGTACAAGAATACCTCACTAATGAAAGCACGTGATGACGCCACACGGTGTTCCTGGGTTTGGATCTGGATAATGTTTTGTGGTGGCAGAGAGTGAATGTATTTGTGTTGATCGTAATAACGAAAACGCAAACATACAGCATAGAATTACAAAAATAAAACGGTCAAACATTGTGTATGAGAGTATGACATACATACTTTCATACATGCCCAATCAAAGAGAGAAGGCTATTTCTGCGTCCAGGGCCGATTTTGGGGTTACGGTCTTTATGAGAAAAACAGCCACGCGTGTTGTTGTTTAATTATTTGAAACCTTTTTTATAAACCCTTTAAAAACGTTTAGGAACTGGATTGCTTAATTATATCGGGGTGATAGGCGTTTTTACATGGACAAATTAGGGGGCAAGATGGACAAATTAGGAAGCGGCATGGACAAAATAGGGCTATTGATGGACGGATTAGGTCTGTTGGGGCCAGACAGGTGGACGGATTAGGGAAACTCAATTACCAGGAGTAGATATATGCCCAGAATTACGCTGTCACGAGTATGATCGCCCGTTCAAAAATCATCTTCAAATCACCTCAGAAACCTACCTAAAGATTTTTCCCCAGCGATATCAGTAAGATAAAAAAAAGATCGATTTAATTGCACCAAATAATCTAAGTCCTTGCCAGATATTAGGGTAGAGGGCACTTATGAAAAAAACACTTATTACGATGGCAGTAGTTTTGGTAGCACAGGCTAGTCCAGCTCTGTCGGCTACTGAATTAATTAAAGAACATGATTACATCTACAACTACGACGAAGAAGCAAAAAGCATGAACGACGATGTATTCGTTGTTTGCGGCGACTGCAAAGATAGTCAGCTAAATCCAATATACAACGTAACTGTTCGTTATTCGACAAACACTGAAGATCAAATCAGTGCTGGTGATGTCAAACCGCAAAATGAAGATAAAACAAAGACGCCAAGTCTTCTTGGTGTTGTTAACTTTACATTTGACTCTCATAGATTGAGCAAGGCATCGAAAAGTCAGCTTAATACTTTAGATTTCAAAAATAAAAAAATCGTTATAGACGGATTTACATGCACAATAGGCCGCAGCAAATATAATTTGTCGCTGTCTAAAAAACGCGCAAGGACAGTTGCAGACTATCTGATTTCAAAAGGAGTCAGTGTTTTGAAAATCAGTGGATTTGGAGAATCAGGTAAATACAAGAAAAAGCCGTTAAACCGTCGCGTCGAAATATGGCACAACGAACCAAAATAGAGAGGGACTTGAATGAAACGAAAAACAGTGGCAGCCGGCTTCGCATTATGCGCCGCAGTAGCTGGGGTGGGGGTGGGAGTGATACGTGCTGAAAACAAACCGGACCCAAATGTGGCCAGAGCCATCGAAGAACTAAAAAAACAACTTCCAAATATTTCTGCTCCACAAATCAGTGAATCAGAAATACCCGGCTTGTTCAAGTTAGTAGCCGGACAACAGATCATGTATTGGTCTCCAGGTGGTTACATGATTGTGGGTGAAATGTATGATGTGAAAAAAGGGAAGAATATCACAGCAGAACAACGGCAAGAAATAATGAAGGAGTACGAAACAGTTCTAAGTAAAAAAGTTCAGAAAATGCCGCTTGATAACGCTGTTAAAATAGGCAATGGAAAGAACGTAGTCATCGAGTTCACTGACCCAGACTGCCCGTACTGCAAGAAAATGGGCAAGTTTCTGGACGAGCAGAAAAACATAACAAGATATGTATTCCTGTTTCCTTTAAAAATGCATCCGAACGCTCATGCGAAATCAGCTTATGTTCTTTCGCAAACAGACAAGCAGGAAGCATTGAAAAGAGTGTTCAGCGGAGAATTTGATAAAAAGCCCGTTCCTGAAGCCATCGCCAGTGCAAAAGATCAGGTAAACAAAAACATTAAGCTTGGAGAAGAACTGGGAATAAGCGGCACACCCACTGTGTTCGTTAATGGCTCATTGGTTCGCGGAGTAGATTTCAAGAGATTGAAAATGCTTTTGGAGAGCGGTCAATCTTAACCATCAACCACTACTACTCAACAAGGAGAAAAAAGAAACATGCTCAAAGCCCTTAAAAACCTCAGAAACCGTAAGATGTTCGTTCCGTCTCTCGCCGTTATGTTTGCCCTGTTGGTGGCCGGATCCGCCTTCGCACTGACTGCTCCGGCAAATACCGACATCATGTACCCGGTGTACAACCTGCTTGTCAACGAGATGATCAACAAAGGCGTGACCTACCTGGTAGGATTCATCGGCCTGTGCGTTGCGGCGTACTTCATCATGCAGCAGCGCATCATCCCTGGTCTGTTCTCCATTATTGGCGCCATCATGTTCTTCAGTGCCGGCGCAATCACCACTGCCTTCGGTTTGATCTTCTAGTCCAATCCGCTCTCCAAAGCACTAAATGCGGGGTGGTTTCCACCCCGCATTCATTAAGAAATTGAGGCTAAGTGTATGAAATATAGGTTTCCTCAATATTTATCACTGCCATATCGAGTACTCTGGTTTGAAATGGATGACTTGATGTTCTTCCTTATGTCCATAGTGATAGCTCAATCGGTAGGTGGTTGGGCATGGCTAGGGCTTATTATTATTCCGTGCATGTGCACTAAAGTAAAGCGGAACTATCCTAGGGGATTCACGAAACATATGCTTTACTATATCGGTCTAATTAACTTCAAGAACTATCCTGACCATTTCATAAAGGAGTTTGTAGAATGAAGATGACTAATTACTTGAGTAATGCATCTAATTTGTATGGACAAAACAGACTATTAAAATTCGTAGTTGTAGTGTTGGGAATAACTACGGTTGTCAACACATACATGATCAGAAATGCTCAACAGATGGAAAAAGTTGTAATAATACCATCTGTTATAAACGATAAAATGTGGCTGAGTGGGACTAAAGCATCAGATGAATACGTAAAGCAGTTTGCAAGAGATGTTTCAAACATGTTTCTGACGTATCACCCGTCTAATGTAAGAACAAACTTTAATGACCTATTGGCGATGTATGATCCATCAGAATTTGCGGAAGCTCAAAGAGTACTATACAACCTTGCCGAGCGTATCGAAGAGTCAAAGGCCGCAAGCGGTTTTTATATAACAAAACTGGTTAACAACGAGGAGAAGCACCAGCTGGAAATAACCGGTTCCAAGACAATGATCATAAATGGAAAAGTCACAGACAATTCCATAAAAATATATCTGCTTGATTACAAAATCGAGTCTGGCAAGTTCTGTATTCTAAGGTTTATGGAAAAAAGCGAATACGACAAATACAAGTACGAGGAAGCCGCCAATGCGAAAAAATAGCATGTACGCCCTGATTGCTCTGCTCTTGATACCTTCAATGACGTGCGCCTCAGAAGCAAAATTCCCCAAGACAGTTCATAGAGAGGGGAAGGTCGGTCATAAACTGGTGTCGTTGCGTGAAACCGGCAATGAGGGTAAGGCAGATTTGAAAGTAGATAACACTCCAGTAGTTGTTATCCCGGAAGTATCTACTGTCGTATTTATGAATAACAGAGACGTTAATAGAATCGTCTGCCATGAAGAGATCAAGGACCTGGTATTTCTTCGCGAAAACGGTATCGCAGCAAAGGTTACAGGTAAAGATGCATTTGTAAACTTCAAATTCGTCAAAGAAGGCGATGCTATGCTGCACGCATCGAAGCCAAGTGAAATGTATGTGGTGTGTGGAGAAAACACATACAACTTGATTATAGTGCCAAAACCTGATGTACCGCCACAGACAGTAAGATTATCCAGTGGTCTTGAAAAGAAGATCAAGGCTAATGCAGAAATGTACGATGGCTTGCCGTTTGAAAAAAAAGTTATCAAATCAATCAAGGATGTATATACAGACCAGATTGCTGAATCATACAGTATCGAAGAGGTGGGTAAGCAAATAGGAAATTGGCAAGAGATTACAATTATTCATAAAAAGAATGTGAACGTCGAAGGAGAGGGCTTACGGGTAAAAGAATACGAAGCGATATTGAAGCAGGGTCAAGTACCTTTCAAGCTGTCTGAAAAAATATTTACTAAAAAACAATTTGCAGACAATCCTGTTGCAATTTCTATAGAGAAGCATGTCCTTAGGCCTGGTGAAACGGTGAGAATATTCGTTGTTGAACAAAGACAAGAAAAACTTCAAAACTCACTATATTCAGGAAAAGAGACTCTGATGCTAAAAAACGAACCTATACAAGAAGATGCTGAACAAGAAGCTGAACCAGTAAAAGAGTCAAACGAAGAAACAAAAACGGCCAAAAAAGGTGGGGAGGAAGACGAATGAAAAATAAGATTCTCTCACAGATATCCGGCTGGTGGAATACGCTTCTGCCTAAGCAGCGTAAAACAATAGTACTGGCGCTAGCTTTTACATCTGTTGCTGTTATCGCGTTGTTTGGATGGTCTCAGTCCAGAGCCAAGATCAAGCCTGTGAATACAGAGGAACCAAAGAAGAGAAAAGATATTTCTATTGAAACCGGAATGTTGGAGAAGAAACGAGAACTTGATAACCAAGCAGAAGTTGAGAGGTTAAAAAAGCAAATCGATGCAATCAAAAACGGAAAGCCTGTGGATGAAAACGGCGACCCGTTGCCTGATGGTGCGGATCCGTTTACAGATCCAGCGGGTAAAGATGGGACGGGAGTAGTCCCTGGTTCCCTTGCACCAAAAATTGGGCCGATAAAATCAGGTCAGAATCAGGTTGGACCTAATGGTCAACGGCTCGGTAATCAGCCGCAGGGTGGGCAACAAGGTAATGCCCAATCGGGACCTGGTGGGGTGGGTAATAATCAGGTGGCCGGCATGTCACTGCCACCATTGCCACCCGGCTCCAGTAAAGGTCGAAACTCAATACCGGGAATGCCAACTACCGGTGGTATTCCCGGTGTTCCTCCCGGGACTCCTGGAGGTCCAGGAGTCCCGGGAGCAGCAATGATTACTCGTCAGGAGATGGGTGAAATATCGATAGTTTCTTATGAAAAGCGAGCAGGCGATTCAAAGTCCAGGTCTGATAAGTACGGTAAAAAAAAAGCTACGACAACGGTTTATTTGCCTCCTTCATACATGGAAGCAACCCTTCTGTCGGGTGCCTACATACCCACGACAGAATCGGCAAAGGGCAATCCAATGCCGGTCCTCCTTCGTGTGAAGACGCCAGCATTTTTGCCCAATGAAGCAAAAGCGGCTGTGAAAGGTTGCTACATCATTGCAGACGGAAAAGCAAACCTCGCAACAGAACGTGCCGAAATGACGATTGTGTCCATGTCCTGCCTGGACAAAAAGGGCAGGGCGGTGATTGATCAGAAGGTGAAAGGCTGGCTTATTGATAGCGATGGTGTGGCTGGTATTGGTGGAAAAGTGGTTGCGAAAATGGGAACTATGGTCGCTCGATCACTGATTGCTGGTTTTGCTGGTGGAATCGGCGATGCACTCAAGGCTGCCGCTACGACCACTTCGGTCAGTGCTCTTGGTACTACACAGTCAATCGACCCCAAGGACGCAGCAATGGCAGGTGTAGGTGGGGGCCTTTCTAACGGGTTTAAAGAAATCCAGAAGTTTTATTTGGACCTTGCAAAGCAGACTATGCCAACTGTGGCAATCTTGCCCTCGAAAACTGTAACAGTGGCAATAAGCGAGGGTGTTGTACTGAATATTAAACCGATTAACGGGCTCGGAGGGACGAAATGAAAAGGGTACGAATAGCACTTATGATCCTGTTGACTCTCACGGGTTGCGGTTGCAGCATACTCAGTCCCTATGATTCGGAATTTCCTTGCAAGGGAGGGTATGCTGGTAAGTGCTCAAGTGTTAGGGGGACGCATGTCGAATCTCTTGCAGGTCTGGATGGGGGAGTTAAAGAGCAAAAAAATCCGCCTCCCTGTGAAGGGGAAAGCTGTCAAACTGCGAAGTATCAGTCTGGCGAGCAACGTGTAGGCCTTTATCCGCAGGAATCAGCTGAAGGTGCATATAAAACATCCCTGTACAAAAGGCTCGATAATCTGTTGCAGGAACCCAAAATGCCAGTTGTAGCGCCGCCCAAGGTAATGCGGATTCTTATGCTCCCTTACAAGGGGCAAGAGGGTGAGTTTTATATGATGCGTCACACGTATTTTTTCGTTGACGAACCCCGTTGGGTGCTGGGTGACAGTGTAGAGGAGATGGCAGAATGAAACGTTTGACTTCATTACTGTTTGGTAAGAAGGGCGGGGCGACGAAAAGAGAGATGCGTTTGCTTGCTGAGCGCGAGAAGATTTCTGATTATTTGCCGTGGATCGCATATGATCGTGATTCACATCTCTACCTACTTGCTGATGATTGCTTAGGTTATGCGTGGGAGTGTTCACCGCTCTTCTTTGCTGGGGAAAATACTGTCTCAACACTCGAAGGGTTGTTCGGAGGTGATATCCCTCCAGAAGCAGTCTATCAATTTATCCTCTTTGGTGATTCTTATATCGAACCTATCCTCCACGAATATAAGCAAAGAAAAAAACTAGACCACGATGTTGTTGAATTGATCACTGAATCTCTGAGCGATTTTTACAGATCAGGTACTTCAGGACTTAAAAATATGTCGGGGATTCCAGTTAAGAGGTTCAGACTATTTATTTCCATAAAGTTTCCTCAAAAGTGGGCAGAAGGCGTGGATTTGAATCAAACGTGGTCAATGATAAACGAAATACTGACTGGTGCTTCGCTCCATCCAGTTTGTCTTGAACCAGAACTGCTTCTGGATTGGGGACGTCGTTTGTTCAACGATAAACCTTCAGCTAACAATAGTTTATATGACGAAAATATACCGATACGAAAACAAATGCTTCTTGGCACCAAGCTTACACGTAATGAAAACACCCTAAACGTAGATGGAAAGATATTCAGATGTATTACGCCTAAAACCTGGCCTCATGAAATAGAGACATTGAGTATAAACAAATTGTTTGGGGGGATAAAGGGGTTGATGTCAGACGGTGAACAGTTCAAGACCCCCTTTCTCTATTGCATGACTGTACTGATGGAACCCCAGAAAAACAAACTGCATACAAAGTGTAACTTCATTCTGAAACAGCAGGGAGTTGGTTCGTTCGCACCGGCACTGGAAAGGACAAAAGGGGAATACCTCTGGGCTGTTGATGAGCTTGAGCGTGGTAAAAAGTTTCTTCGGATCATTCCAGCCCTGTGGGTCTATTCAGATGACGAGTGGAAGGTGAATGAATCCCTGACGCGGGCAAAGGTAATCTGGGAATCCAACGGATTTGTGATGCAGGAAGATAGGGGGATCCTGGTACCGCTGTTTCTGGCTTCGCTTCCCCATGGGTTTTACAATGTGGGGAACAACGCAGGCTATCTTGAGCGCGATTTTATTGTACCGGCAGAAACAATCGCCGCAACAATACCGTGCCAGGGAGACTTTTCAGGTTTTGGCTCTCCTTCGATGCTGCTTGTGGGACGCAAGGGCGAGCTGTTTGGTTTCGATCTCTTCGCAAAGGGTGCAGACAACTTCAACGGTTTCTGTGTTGCTGGATCGGGATCGGGTAAGTCGGTGTTTGCAAACTCGTTACTCTGCAATATGAGAGCTGAAGGCAATATCATCAGGATTATGGACATTGGGCGTTCAATGAAAAAACTGGCGAAGATGTTTAACGCCAGATACATGGAGTTGTCCGAGGATTCGATGGATAACCTTAACCCCTTTACCCATGTTAGCGACGAAACAGCGCTGCAGACCATTATTCCTGTAGTTACGCAAATGGCATTCTCGTCTGGTGCATCGATGCCGTCAGAACTTGATGTGAACTTAATAGGACAGGCTGTTGAGTGGGCCTATGCAAACGAAGGAAATGACGCTGGTATTACGACAGTTTTTCAATACTTAAGAGACTTTAAAAAACTTGTTGGCAGTGAAAGCTTTGAAATACGTGAAGCTGCCGACAAACTGGCGTTTAACCTTGCCCATTGGTCTGGTGATGGTGTGTATGCAAAATACTTTAACGGGAAGGCCACATTTGATATCGCATCAGATGAAATGGTTGTGCTTGAACTTGGAAGCATCAAAAGCCTTGCCAATCTGTATAGAGTTGTAACGCAGCTGGTTATAAATGAAGTTGCTCTTGATGCATACCACTCAAGTGGCAAAGATAAGAGATTTATCCTGATGGACGAAGCTCATCAGTATCTTGGTGAGTCGAGCCATATTAAAGGCACAATCGAAGGCTTCTACCGCATGTTGAGAAAGCATTCTGCCGGTTGCTTTGTTATCAGTCAGTCAATACTGGATCTTAACAGGTTTGGAGCAGTGGGAGAGGTTATCTTTAATAATAGTGCCTATAAGTTCTATCTAAAAAGCGATGATTACGAGAAAGCGCATAATTTGAAATTGCTGGATTATGACAACTTTACTATGGCACTTCTCAAGAGCGTTACGACTAACAAGCCAAATTACTCAGAAATATTCATGCACACTCCTTTTGGTAAGGGACTTGGCCGTCTTGTGCTCGATCCTTTCTCCTACTACGCATACACTTCAGATGGGGAAGAGGTTGCAGAAATAGAATCAATGGTTGACGGGGGGCTGTCGTATGCAGACGCTATTCGAAAAATGGTTGCAAAATATCGCTCTTAGCTTGGTAGCATCTGCCATCATCACAAACACATGTCAGGCGGGACCTATGGAGGATGCGCAGGCAGCTGGTACGTCATCTGGTGCTACCATTCAAGGGTTATTTGGCAACAAAATTGGCTTCAATGACAACATCTCGACGCCCCTTACCAGCAACGCTACCCTCCTAAAAACAATCGATGGGTCAACGTCATTTTCTGCAGATCTGGCTACTCCATCGTCAAACAAGTTCTTGGATCTAGTAATTCAGCCTTCTCCAACCGGTGACTTGCAGCTGGCCATGTTTTCGATCGATACGAATATGGACGGCACAACGGATTACGTGTACCAGGTCCCTCGACCCATTTCGGGTGTTTGCGGGAATGGGTATGTCACATGCACAACGGGAACGTGGTCTGGGTGCTCATATTACAAATGGATCTCGGATTCAAATGGTCAGCTCTCTGATGTAAGTGCTCAATCCTCTGATTTGGGTGGATGTTACTGCATAAACTCCTCATGTGGATCCAATCTGGTGTGGAGCAATGCGAACATTATTCTGAAGGATCTTGGGGGAGGGGGAGTTTCTGCAATTCAGAAGGCAAACATCGGTTTCATGGTGACCAATGTATCTGTCACGCCAGTAAGCATCAGTTATTACGGGCGTCTCACAAACAATGCCACTATGAGTACTACAAACGCAACAACAATTTTACCTACACCGGCAACAGCTCAGGATTATTATAATAATCCTACGGCACTATCATCTGAAGTTAACAATCTGGTGGCTGTATCTGCAAGCGACCCTGATAGTCTGTATTCGATGATTTATAACTCTTCTGCAGCAACAGCAACACAAAGAACTGTTACGCAATGCAGCATAAAGAGAAATGGCTCTGTAAGCACCGTTTCTGAAGATATTGGCTACGATGTCGCTTTTATAATAGACTACGATGCAGATGGAAGCTCAAAAGAATGTAACTGGGCGACACAATCATTTGCTTGCAAAACAATATACGGCGGTGGTATGGGCTATACTAACTGTAAGAAAACAGTTATGTCTCATTTAACTGATATAGTACACAGCCTTTACCCGGTATCAGCAGGCCAATCATGTATATCAATGGATGTTAAAGGTACTGTAGATCCACTAAGCCCACACCCTGGATGTAATGGCTCTGGCAATGACTCAACTCATGCATTTGTCAGGGTTTGGTGCTACACAAAATTGCCACATTCTGGTTCTCAAATAACTTCAAATATCCCGATCGTACGTGAAAAAAGAGATGAATATTCAGAGACCGTTTCAGATGGTTGCTCTGTTTATGCTGCTGATACTAATTGCCGTCTCCAAAATGAGGAAATAGATGGCGTTGTTACTGTAAACAACTATAACGTCACGGGTCTTTCTGGTCTTTCCGGGTGTCGCACATTTAACGGACAAGTAGGCAATTTTGATATCTGTCGGCCGTGGTGGGAAAAGAAAAGAACCTATTTTTGCGAAAATCCGGTGGCCTATGACTTTTCTGATATAGGCACTCGTTACGGATCGTTGGAGCAGTCATTTGTGCAGTCAGGAAATTCCGTAACCTTCACTGATAATACCAAAGACGCAAGTGGAAACTGGACAAACCAAACAGTTAACCTAACACTTATAAGCACTCCAACAGGTTCAGCGTGTGAGCAGTCATGTAAGACAAAAGCTCCAAAAGAAGATAATGAAGTAACGACTTCTGGACTAGGGAGCACACTCAGGAGAAATAATGCAAACGCTTATGACTATCTCTATAGAATATGTGTAAACAGTGTGTGCCCAATTGAATTACCAGGTGAGGTTATAATAAGTAACTGCGCGTGTGGAAGCAGTATAGATGAAGCTGCAACCGCTGTCCAAGCAATGAGGTTGGCCGGAAAAGACACTATTTGCACAAGTGGCGTAGAAAAACCATTGCAGTGAGACAAATATGAACATGAAACTAAGAAAAATCACTAAAGAAATACTAGCATTTGCTGTTTCAAGTGCTTATGCGGCAGCGGTATTTATCGCAACAGGCATCCCGCAAACTGCAATGGCAACAAGCTGTGAAGATGTTGTTCCAGGTACAAACATAAAATATTCGTCTGCCCTGGTGCATTTCATTTATGATGGAACAAAAACGTATGCGATTGCTAAATCAGCACAGACTGGTTCTCAAAACATACCTGACGCATTTTTCGCGTTTAGTTCATGGATAGATAGAGATTACGAATATACTGGTAATGATACGTCATCGCTTAAACTCCAAATAAACAATAAACTTTTTGGTGACGCTCGCCCAGTACTAATTGATAGTCAAACAAAGCGTGATTTTATTATTCAGCATTATAAGCAATTTCTTGATGCCTCCAGCTCAAATAAATCGACCTATGTTGAAGCGTGGAAAGAATATGGCGTTGGTCAAGCTTTCACCGACTTCAGTGGTGCCGCTCTACCTTATACCAGCTGGGCATTAGGTGTGCCGCCTAATACTTCTAAGATTGCTTCGCCTCAAGGTGTTGTCATGGGGCTTGATGGTATCTGGGCCAATGGAGAAAATGGTCAACGCATTTCGCAAATTGTCGAGTTCAATGGGAAACTTGATTGTGCAACAGATCTAACGGCCAACGTAACAACGCCAACGACAACGAGCACTCTTCTACAGGGCAGGGTATGTGGCCAGGATTTGAACTCTGATGGTGATATTGGTGAAGATGAAATCAAGGCTTGTGTCACGACAACCCAAGGGACTGAATATTGTCCAGTTGGAAGCGCAGATTGTACCCCCACTTACCAAACGGCGACGTGTACGGCTGGCGCTGTGCTCAACACATCGCTTGATGTGTGCCAGATAGATCCTGCCCCCTCTACGCTTCCTCCTGTTTGTATATCAGGGACAACTTATAATTCGGCAACATCCAAATGTGAGTCATCTCCTGTTTGTAGCTCAGGAGCTTATGATCCCACTGTTGACTCATGCAACATCGGAAACAACACATGCCCTCTGGGAAGCGCATACGCCTGTGCAGACATAGAAGGGAAAATGCAGTGCAACTCGAATACCTGCTTTGATTCAACTAGTCCTACTGGTGGTGAAGATGAAACAGAAATGGATGAATCGATGTACCAGGACGACGCACGGAATGCGGATGGATCGTGTTCTGGTCAGTTGATGATTTTTGCAGGTAAAGGCTCAAGATGTCGCCCACCAGGCATGAAGGTTGGTTATATCAATAACTGTTGCCAAAGCGACGAAGTGATGACTGAGGATACTGGTAATACAATCAGTTCTGCTATTTCTGCAATACAGACCATGTATGAACTAGGTCAAGTTGCGTATTATACATATATGTTATCGACTGGATCTGCTGCGGTTACAGGTGTGACAACCGGAAGTATAACAGTCTCAGTTGCTGGAACAGCTACAACGCTAACTGGTGCTACTGCTACTGGTGTGGCTACTGGTGCAGCTGCAAGTGCTACTGGAGCAAGTCTCGCTGGTAGTATGCTGGCAAGTGTGCAGGCTTATGCAACAGCGTTATTAAATCCAGCGACAATAATCGTAGCTGTAGTGATCATGGTTGTAATGAAAGTGTTGATGGGTTCAGGTTGTGACGCTAAAGACATTCAGACTGCTGGTCAGGTAAAGGCTGATCAGTGTCATTACATAGACAGCTACTGTCAAAAGAAGTGGTTTATAGGATGTGTGCAGAAAGCAAAAGGGTATTGTTGTTTTAATTCCATGATGGCACGAATCATCCACGAGCAGGGACGCCCCCAGTTGACAACATTTGGTCTGGATGGTTCATGGGGAACGCCTAAAAAGCCAAATTGCAGAGGATTTACTCCTGAAGAGTTTGAGTCTCTGGATTTCTCAAAGATAGATTTTTCAGAATACTATGCTGTTCTGCAGAAAGATATGGCAACCAATATCACAAATGCACAAACTAAAATTCAGACAACAATACAGAACCGGAAGGATCAAATCCAGTGAAACATTTACTGTTTGCTGCGATAATAATCGCTCATACCTGTAATGCCATTGGTAGTGAAATAGTTACTGGCATGACATACCAAATATCAGAAAGAGACGCACTAGAAGAACTTGAAGAGCGTGTACAAAAAGCTGATTGGAAAAAACATATACAGTCAATAAAACCGAATAAATACCGTCCTAGCAATTTAATTGAGCTTCCTAGAGCTAGAGGTGCAAGCAAATTTCTGGTTGATATGAGCTATACCGTCGAATCAGATATTTTAAATAATAAAGGAGAACTTCTGTACCCGAAAGGATATACCTTCAATCCGCTAGACTTTATATCATTTGAGAAAACTCTCGTAGTTATTAATGGCGATGATCCTAAACAGGTCAGATGGTTCAAGTCTTCTAGTTTAAAAAACAAGATCAATGTATCTTTATTCTTAACCCAAGGTGATGCGATATCTACTTCAAAAGATCTCGCTAGACCTGTTTATTACGCAACAAAACCACTGGTGGCACGTTTTCAGCTTAGATCGGTCCCATCCGTGGTAAAAGCAAGTGGAAGATGCATGGAGGTGGAAGAGATCTTTATTAATGGAGGGAAGGATTGATGCTTAAGAAATTCATTGCGTATTCTGCTCTTGTTGCTCTGGTTTCTGGTTGTGCTGGAAACACAACACGCTATCAAGATGCAAGGACTGTTTCAAGCATTAACAGTTTGGCTGGGGTTCCTTATGCCGGGTATCTAGGTGTTGCGGCAATGGCAGCAGATGTCGTTTCGAAAGTAGGAAAGCCAAAAACAGGGGTAATATCTCCTGGAATCATGAACCACTTGCTTTCATCGCCAATGTATTTGGAGAAATGGATTCCTCGAAAAAAGAATGGTGTGCTGTTGACGGTTGAGAATACACCACAAATTTCTCGTGATTACACGGAAACGTATGCAAAAACAGTCCCACGATTGATAGGGGGCGATTTTGGCGATGGCGGAGAAGTCGTTGTCAAAAAGAATATTGAAGCGTGGCGTGATGGAAAACGGGTTGTTGCTGAGTATCACGGACCTAACGGTGTAAAGGTCATATGCGTGAGCGACAATAATAAACCGTTCAATATTATGACCAGGGAAGAGTGGGAAAACCAAAAGGATCTGAACAAATGACCAGAATAGTGGTTTTTGCGATCTTGTTGCTTTGTGCCGCGGCAAATTCGTTTGCCGGAGTTATTAATCCAGTAACGGATGTTTGTTGGCGCTGCATGTTTCCTATGACAACAGGTGGGGTTTCCTGGGGAGATGCTGGGGAGCCGGCGGCGGGAAATGTGACAACACCAGTCTGTACTTGCGTCGGGACCAGCGGCGTAAGGATAGGGGTAACTGCCTCATTCAATGAGCATGCTTGGCTGATTGAATCGGTGAAGACTCCCTATTATTTTCCTGCGTTGGGAACAAAATTGAACAATACGTCTCCAGGCTATAACGCAGGGGATACACGCGGAGCAACAGGTCAACATGTTCGTGAGTCGTTTCATCATGTGCATCAGTACACGTTTCCCGTGTATGGAATTGTGGGGCTTTTCCTTGATATGCCATGTTTGGAACAGGATTCCTTTGACCTTGCCTACATGACAGAAGTTGATGATATGTGGTCTGAAGATCTTCTGGCCATGCTGATCAATCCAGAAGCTCTTGCGTTCGGAAACCCGGTAACCCAGATGTCATGCATATCTGATGCTGTTGCGGCGGGTGCGGGCTATCCCATTGACTCGCTGTTTTGGTGCTTCGGATCGTGGGGCTCGTCATATCCACTGACCGGTACAACTGTAATTGACGATCCTGTGACGGCTGCTGCTGCTACTGCGTCCAGGATGATTTTCAAGCTCGGGAGGGAAGGCGCCTTGTGGGACACGGGAATTGACGAGTGTTCGAGTAGAGGTGTTTTGACTCCGTTCATGGTTAAGTCTCACTATAAATTTCAGATTGCTCGGCCGGTAGTCGGCAATCAGTGTGTACCGATAGGAAGGACTGCACTTCTTTGGGGCCCTGGCAAAAACCCGATTGTTGGCGGTGCAGGAAAAGTTGATGAGTTTCTGTGGGTAGCAACAAGGAGGCGGGTGTGCTGCGTCGCGTACAACTTAACAGATCAATAATGGTTTTTGCTCTCACGCTTGTACCCACCTTGGCTGGTGCGGCAGGCTTTATTGAGACCCCTGATGAATGTTACATGGTCAAGACAATGGACAAGCCCGCAAAGACTATTCAGCTCGCTGCTATGGGTCGGTGTCAGGGGAGGCCAGGCCGGGTTTTTGTGGACCTTGATGGAGAGGTCACGGTTTTACGGGATGGGGCAGTATGGAAGAGACAAACTGTTCAGCCAATGTCTATGCCTGATCTAGTGGGAACTATGGTGAAGGCGAAGGAGATGGCAAAGTCCATGGTTTTGCCCAAAAACGCTTTTGAGAAGGAAATGCAGGCGAAAGCAGCTGAGACGATAGCCGTTTACAGGTCCCCTGAATACCAGGCAAAACTCGCCAGAGAAACGGCGAGGATAAAGAGGGAGATGTTCCATGAACAGTTGGAGGCGATCCCTGCCGACAGGGGGGGGGCGAAGCAAGTCAAGGCGCTCGCCAAACAGGAGTCTCCAAAGCGGGCTCGCCTGCAGGATGATGAGCGCATCTACGTTTTTATTTCGTCTTCAATGCCCATGGAAACGATTCGTAATTATGCGGTGTCGGCTGGCCAATACAATGACCCCAAAAAGGTTGTTTTAGTGATGAGGGGGTTCATTGGTGGCATGCAGAAGATAGGGCCGACAACAAGTTTCGTTGCCGACGTGTTGAAGAGGTCTGCAACGTGTAATCTGGCGGCCGGTGAGCAATGTGATATGGTGAATACCAATGTGCTGATCGATCCGATACTTTTTCGGCGATATGGAATCCGGGAAGTGCCGGCCACTGTATATGCAAAAGGAGTAAAGGTTAATTTGCCTGAGCAGAGCGAAGGTAATGATGATGTTGTGGTCGGATCCTTTGCGGTTGCGTATGGTGACGCCTCGCTTGAATACAATTTGAGCAAGATTGCTGGATCTGTTTCCAGATAGAGTGGTCAGATCCAGCAATAATTCTCTCCCAGTGCAATTTCCTTCCTTCTCTTATTATTTCAATGCCTTGCCACAACAAGCACCTGGTTGTCCTGCTGTTCATTCGTCATATAGAGATTTAATTGCACCAAATAATCTAAGTCCCTGCCAGATATTAGGGTAGAGGGGATATTTGCGTCAAAATGCCTCCCTTCATAATTTCACGATACTGGAGGAAATATGACAGGACAAGCTCAGCCCATTTTGGAAACAACAACGCCAATCATGAATCATGCGCCGGTGCCCCCCGGTCTTCCGTCGGTCCCGCCCTCGGCGCCACCGAGTTATGTGACTAAGTCCGGAGCCATTGTGCTGGCTCTGGTAGTGAGCCTTGTGTCGTCTGCAGCATCGATCTGGGGATACGATCACTACCTGGCACAGAAGGTGGTGGCCATCGATATCAAGTCGTTTGTGGAAGAGAAGAAGGCTGATTATATCGCTGGAAGGCTTGATGACGCGGGCTTAAAGCGTGAGATGGATAAGCTCGAACTCGCCGTATCTTCTATACCCAAGAACAAGGTGGTGCTCATGGGGGACTTGGTGGTGAAGAATGTTCCGATTATCAAACCTTGATTCGCGACAACGTGTAATTCTAATAGTTTCTTTATCTGTACTCGCTGTATTTTTCAGCTTAACCTTTCCTCGATTCTTTGTTGTGAGCATCACCAAATCTCTGAGCCACAGACTGTATTGGCTTGATAAAGACACTGCAAAGATAAAGTACGGCGACTACGTTCTTTTTAGGCACAGCGACGTTGCAACACAGTTTATAGAGCAAACAATGATAAAACTGGTGAAATGCGACGAAGGTGATGTGCTTACAGTAAATGAAAAAAAAGAGCTTTACTGTAACAATGCATTTATTGGTCGAGCAAAAGATAAGGCTCTGAATGGAAAAAAGCTTGTCAACTTCGTCTGGAACGGTCCAGTTCCTCCGGGAATGTTCTTACCGATGGGTGACCATAAAGATTCATACGATGGCAGGTACTACGGATTTTTGCCGAAAAGCAAAGTTTTGAAAAAAGCTCACCCAGTATTTTGAACAAAATAGTGGAGGTTGTATGCCGCAAGAGCTCTCGCATAACAGTTCTGTAATCGAAAAGCTGAATCCTTTGCATTACATGAAGCCGGAAGACTACACAGCTTTTTGGCAAAAAATCTTCTCAACGATTCTGCTTGGGTTTTGGGCAAGATTTTTTTTCTACGTGTTGCTGTGCATGGCGTTTTATGTCGGTGTTCGACAGAGAAACCCAACATTGGCGGCGGTCTGCATCGTCCTTGCTGCATGTGTGGCTTATGGGTCTGGTGTAATCGGCATGGCCAGTTCAATACGCTGGTGAGGTGACGCATGGCGAAAGATAATTCAAGCCAACCCGATATCATGCCGTTGCCGGCGGGATCAGAAATTCATCCCAAAGGCCTTCTTGAAGCCATTTCATACATTGACCAGCAGTTCGCCAATGAGCTTGGCGGCTGCATGATCAACTCTAGGTTTCTTACAACCAAACAGCGAATTGAGTTTATGGAAGTCGGATTTCGCTCCTCGTTTATTTCGGGGGTAATCTCAGCATTGCTGACTCCTGTGGCGATCGGCGCCATTGAACGCTATATCCCGATTTTTGGGAACTCAAATCCATGCTTCTTTGATCAGCTGTCTGCTTTGTTGTTGGCCTTATGCTTCAGTCTGGGGTATGCGGCCTTTATTGCCAAATCTGCAACTTCCTATATCGGTGAGTATACAAAATCAATGGTACGCAACCTGTTAGGAGGTATGTTGTTCGGGGCATTCATCAAGGTCGTACTGATTTACATCATATTCAACTCTATATATTTCTTTGTATTTACAGAAAAAAATGTTTTGTGGATTACGTCTAAGTTCTACTATATGAAAATGACATCAGAACAAGTATCTAATGTATATTCATGGTTGCTTGGTTTCAAATCAATATTCTTAACATCGTCGAACTTTGTTGTCATCTCAACACTAATATTTGTCTTGATTCCATTTGGGGCATACTATTGGGCATCTCTGAGAAACAAGCGCCTTGTGAAGGCTGGTGCAATTAAACTTGAAACAAAAGCTTTCTGATAGCAAACGGAGCGTTTGAATGAGACTCAAAAACAAAACATTTGTTATTCTGACTTTACTTGTAGCAATAAGCTTAGTACCGTCACTTGCTTTGGCAACAACCATGGAATATTACTGCTATGGAAGTTTCGGGCCTGTTGTATCTGCTTTTAAGCTCATTGCTACAATATTCGGAAACAACAGTTATCAGTCTTTGTTTTATACAGTAATTATCTCGGCGGCAGTCTTTACTGGCTTAGCCGTGTATACGAAAATCGCATCCGGCGGCCAGACAAGCATACTGGGATGGTCTGTTCCTATGGCGATCGGAATTGTCATGTACATTGCGTTTTTCGTCCCAAAGGGCAGTTTGCAGGTTTATGACGAAGTAATGAATAAAACAGAGCTTGTGACTCAGGTTCCAGAAGGAGTTGTTCTTGTAGCAGGAACATTCAATTTGATTGAAAGAGGTCTTATTGAAATTGTCTCTACCTCTGGGTCAATTGGTTCATATCAAACCCAAGCAGGCGGGAAAGGCTTTCTGGGACTATATGCTCTTACGACCAGACCATTATCTTCAAAGACAAACATATATCTTGAACAAAACCTGAATTATTATTTAAAAGACTGTGTAACCTTTGCTGTCAATAATCCTGCATCTAACCTGACAATTGATGAATTGCGCCGCACTCCTGCTAGCTTCTCAACAAGTCTCGTAAAAGCAGCTAATCCTGCAATATACACTTTGTACTTATCACCAACCGACTCTCAAGGCGATTCGCTAAATTGCACTGATGCATGGACAGCCATTGTTGCTGATATGACACCTGCCGAACTATCTGGCAACATGGAAACTGTATGCACTGAATTGGGATATGATGTATCTGATGCTGCACAGTTTAATCAATGCAAACAGGCTGTAACAGACGCAAAAGATACTGTTGGTCTTTCAGCGCTTACCCTTGATGAATTTGTAAAGCAGGTATTTATCAAAAACCGCCTAGACAGCTCTTACCAAAGCGGCAACACTCAAGTAGTAAGCAATTATCAATTCCTCACAAACGTTTCCGGTTCCATGAAGTCATTCAATGAATACTATCCGGTTCTGCGTGGTGTTTTGACTGCTGTTGCTATCGCTCTTATTCCGATACTGATTATTTTTCTTCCTACACCGATGTCGGGCAAAATTGCATCGATCTTGTTTGGTTTCTTCATCTGGTTAACGGCATGGGGCGTGGTTGATGCCATATTGCATGGATTTGCGATGGAGTATGCAAATAGCGTTTTCAGTCAGGTGAGGAATGAGGGTCTGGGTCTCGATGCTCTGTATTTCTTTCCCAATGCGTCGGTAAAAGCCTTGGCCATGTTTGGGACTCTGCGAATGAGTGGCCTGGTGCTGTCGACTGCGCTCACCGGTATGTTAGTTAAATTTGGTGGAAATGCAATCACTCAGATGGGTAGTAGCCTCCAGGGGCATATTGCCGCAGCGGGTGGAATTGGTGCAAGCCGCACCGAGGACATAGTAGGCCAATCTCAAGCCGTGACAGGCCTGTCTGCAGCTGGAGCTCCTACGGCAGCATGGGCGAGTTCACCAATGGCTATCAGGGAAGAGGGTGCTTACGGAAATATGGTAGGAAGCACTTCGAATGGGCTTAAATCAAGTGGAGGCGTTTTTGAGTCAGGAGGCATACCCAACTACTATGGTCTGCAGACCGGGATGGGACAGATGGAAACTTCCGGCAATATGGGTGCTGTAGGAAACTGGGAGACCGGTATGCAGATCGGCCGGCAGATGGGCATGCAGAACTCAGCATTAAGGGGAATTCAGAGCATGTTCAAGATGAACCCCGGGGCATTCAATACGACAATGCAAGGTTTGCAGGCCCAGGCCGCCCAGAACGGATGGAGTGGTGATCAGGCCGCAGATGCCTTTTTTGCCGGGAAGACAATTGACGGTATGAAGGGGAACTCCATCGGCAACGTTGGTGGATTCAATATGGCGCAGGTTGTTACCGGTAACGACGTGACTACTACTGGCGAAAAGGGTTCAATGAGAATGACCTGGGGGTCGAATGGCAATTTGCAGGCAGTGACAGGATTCAATCAGAGCTTTGATCTATCTGCTGCTGAGGAGCAGGGATATACATCGCGTATTGCGGATTCGCGTGCTGAAACCGCCAGCCACCTCCAGAGCGCTGGATCGAATATTATGGATGCGCTTTCAAACACGTCGACTCGATCGGCCCTCAGTTCGCTTGCTCAGCGCTCCTCAACAGTTAAGTCGGGTATGCATGAAACTGCGAAAGCGATTGGTACAGCTATTTCACAGAATGTTGACAAGGCGCATGCAATTAAAGATAGCCACGGAAATACAATCGAAAAAGGTAGTAGGGCGTGGTCACAAGTGGTCGCAAAGGCCCAAGCAGCCCTTGAATTCCTTGGTTCTGGTGGAGGCGTTACCGGTAGCATGGGAAGTGAAAAATCGGTTTCTGTCAAAACTTCTGATAACCAGGTCTATACCATGACATTCGGCGATAATGAATCGCGTCAGATTGCCCAAAAAGCTGGGGAAACCTGGAAAGACAGCACGTCTTCAGCGAGGAGTACCGACAAGTCCGTTGAGAACCAACGGTCAGTTGGCGAGGCGCATGCGGTTACCAATACGAAAAGCGCGCTCGACCAAGTATCAGCTTCTGAACAGCGGACCAAGACGCTCGAAGAGGCGAGAACGTCCTCTGTGCGAATGTCTGGAGCATCAAAAACGTCGATGGATGCGGGTTTTGTCAGTTGGTTGGGTAATAAGTTCGGAGGTGGGATAGAGGGAGATGTAAAGGCAGCAAATCATATTCAAAATCTTTCGTCTGCGGGGACTCAGGATTCAATAGGCCAATTATCGCAGCTGCAAAACCAGTTTATTGGGGAACGCGGCTTGCGCCTCTCTGGTGAGGGGCTTCCTGCTGTTGCCGGGCCAACCGCAACTATGCCAAGCAGGGAGAGCGTCCAGGGAACTATTGCAGGGGCAACAGCGAGTTTGAATCACACCCAACATGCAATGCCGCGGCCGGCCGGTCCTCCGGCAAATCTTCGCCAACAGATCATGTCTGCCAATCCACATCAGGGTGTTTCTGTGCCCAATGTAACTGGATATCAGCGTTATATGGATACGGTGAAAGGTAATATGGGAACAGCGGGCAGTGAAATGGAAAAAATAAACCAATCTCCCGTAGCCCCTGACTTGGTTTTTTGGGGGCAGGTAGCGTCACCAAACGCAAAGGATACATCGCGAGGGTATGTTTATGAAAATATTATGCCCTCTGAATTTTTCAAAGGAAGAGATAGCAGTAAACCGACTGCGGCAGACGCTGGTACAGTGTCACCCTCGAAAGGGTTTTCGGTTCAAAAGAGGAGGAGATAGGATATGGGGAATCAAGGTATGGGGAAGCATCATTATCCATTCAAGTATGTCGTGATGGACGACGGAATTCAGGCTCTTGTTTGGGCATTAGACGGGCCAATCAAGGTTTCAAGAAAAGCGGATTGTCACCTGGTTAATGAAGGTGTCTTGGCTGTTGCCGGGGAAGTTGCTCTGCCTATTCACGACGATTTGTTGAAACAATTGATCGAGTCACCACGGGTGCTCGTGACCTTTTTAACGGATCGTCTTGTGGATCATGAACATGTGCTGGTGGAGATGGATCTTCCGAAGTTATACGAAATGAAGGGTGCTCTTGCTGCGCTTAAACAAACAGGGGCTATAGCCACGAGCTAGTAGTGCTGATCGTGGCTATAGAGGGGGGAGCTGGCATCGTTTCTATCAAATAGATAGCAACAATTGACTTCTTTTGCCATTTGCTCCAGTTCGAGTCCGGTTCTGTTCCACCTTGTGTGGAGTCCGGCTGCCCACAGAAACCAGTATGCACCAAAGACGAAATGGATGCCCCAGAGGTTGGCATCAATGACTCCTCCGATATTGAGCACGAGAACGATGGACCACACCACAGTCATGATGATCATGAAGAGGTCAATCATCTGTATTTCTTTGTGGGCTTTTTCCATGAAAGTCATTTGCTTTTCCTTGTCTGAGGTAGACTTCATTCTATTTTGGTAACTTTTTAAAAATATGCAAGAGAAAAAAAGACACAGTATTGCTGTTCTGCTTCTTGTGGGTCTGCTTTTGATCCTGACGGATGTTGCCGAAGCTGCACAGCCTGTCCCGTTTGGACGGATAACTTCGGTTCGAGGGTGGAGGCGTGATCCATTTGGATCTGGTCGATCAAGGTGGCATAACGGATTTGATATTGCCGTCCCGACAGGGACTCCTGTGAATCCCACTGAGTCCGGAACGGTGAGCTTTGCTGGGGTTTACAAGGGGTATGGTTACCTGGTTGCCGTGGATCATGGAAATGGTTACGTGACGATGTACGGTCATCTGTCGCGAATTCATGTGAGGGTCGGCATGACGGTTACACCGCGGGATGTCATTGCGCTGTCTGGAAGCACTGGAAGAAGTACCGGTCCTCATCTTCATTACGAAATCCGGCAGTGGCCTGGCGCCGGGACCTTCCTGTCTCCCCCGGAAATGGCAAATAGCGCTCCATCGGCAAATCATGATGATGGATGGGTAGACGAACAGTTGGGTGAAGTGAACAGAAATGCAGGATTACAAGCTGGAGTCGACAGGGATGGTTGGTTGCATGGAATGTGACAGGACGAGAAATGCGGTGGCGTAATCACCAAATGATAACCGGAATTGCCATCTACTCGATTACAGGCGGTTTCTTGTCTGCGTGGCTGGCTGCGGCCGGTTCAGTGCTGCCGGACGTGCTTGAATTGAATGGGTTGATCAAACACAGGACTGTGACTCACTGGCCGTATCCATATCTGGTCATGGCTGCAGTACTTTATGCTCTTGAGTATCGCACCCCCTCGATCGTGTTGTACCTGATCTTCTTCATGTTGCTCGGAGTGATCTTTCACCTTCTCCTGGATGGTCTGAGCATAACCGGTATCCCTGTTGGATTGAAGCCCACGAGCAATAGGAGGGTTGCGCTCAATCTGTATACAACATTTACGCCAAGTGAGGACTTGACTACAGCTGGGTTGATTGTGGTATTTTTAGCGATAACCTGTTTCAGAGGGTTTCTGAATACACAACATATCCAGCTTGAGCTTAGCATGATTGTAGGTTTGCTGGGGGCGCTGGCCGGGAGGTAAAAATGGCATCTATTGGAGTGCTATTTCAGGACTATGGCATCCGTGAGTTGTCATCAGTAAACCACGAACTGAATAGAAAGAGATACTATCTGATCGAGGTTAGCCCAGGCCTATTTGGGCCAATTTTGATTAGATCGTGGAACCGTATTGGTTGTAAGCCACGTGTGCTAAAAAACTATTGCGACTCATTGGACGCTGCATTGAAAGAAGCGAATCGCGTCTACCGCTTAAGGCAAAGAAATGGGTATCAGGATGTCACGGCCTTTTTTGAGAATCACAGAAGGGTAGGGTAGGGTAGGGGGGCCGGTTTGCTGTAATCAATACCGTGGTACTCTCAACGCGTTCATAGTTTGTTTCCTCTCACCGGATGGTCATCATCCGGTTTTTTTTTCATTATTCTCTTCTTTTTTGCCTCACCTCGATTTAATTGCACCAAATAATCTAAGTCCTTGCCAGATATTAAGGTAGAGAGGATTTCCCTCAAAATCTAGAAATCTCATTTCGCAGGGTGCAATTCATCGCAATGACTCAAATATGCGATGAAAAGCCCAGCTGCAAGGAGTGTTTATGAAAAAGACAATGATTGTGTTGCTGGCGCTGGCCATGGGGTGCTCTGCCGCTTGGGGGGAGACAGGGGTGATAAGCGGAAACATGCTCAAGCTCAGGAAGAAAGCCTCAAGCAAATCGCTTTCGCTTGAGGCTTACCCGGAGGGTGAAAAAGTCGAGATCCTCGGTAAAGCCAAGAACGGTAAATGGCTAAAGGTCAGGGTCCTCGCCGATGGCATGGAAGGTTATGTCTACTCAAAATATGTCGGGCCCGAGAAAGAGCAGTATCCTGAAACCCCTGATCAGAAAACTGTTGCACCGGTAGCGCCTGTCGTAGGCGATACAAACCCACGTGATACTGACAAACCCGAAGAGAACAACAAACCCCAGGGTAAGGTTGTCGCTTTGGTTGCCAAAAGCGATGACTCTGAATCTCTGAAACAAGAAATCGACAGGCTCAAGGCTGAAAGCACCTCGCGCGCAGGGCAAATCTTCATGCTCAACAAACAGATGATCCTGGTGAACCAGATTCCTGATTTCCGGTTGATTACCGCAGTCGAAATTGGTGGCGAAAGCGTTCAATTCAATGGCTTAGGAACCGTCCGGATGGCCGAAAGGGATGGCCGCGTTGTATTCAGGATTCCTGCGGATCTGGCTGAAAAGGCCAAGGCTCTCTTCGGCAAGGTGGGCAGTAACATCCTGGAATCCAGTCAACGAGTTATCTACATCACGATCGACAAAAGTCGTCTGAACGTGGAAAGCGGAAAGGGGTAAAGAGATGTGCTGTGAAGTGCTGCAGGAAGTGAGTTTTGTGGAGAGGTTTCGCGGAAATCCGTACCGAGTGAGGGTTATCAGCTCAAAAGATCGTGTTGATGTTTTTCTTCCTGTCCATGAGACGTTTGTGGATCTTGTTGCGAGCTTTGGGTCCGGGATGGATCGCCAGGAAATTCAGAGTGCTGCAGAAGATGAGTATCAAAAATGCTTGCGCGATGGAATTCGGCGGATACGTGGCGAAATTGGGTAGAAAACCCAAATATCAATAGGGGGTATGGACTGAAATGAAGAAAACAGTGATTGCGGCACTTTTAGTGACCGCATCAGCAACATGTCATGCAGGAGAGTTGTCAAGACATGAAACCTGGTTGTATGTGCCAGTCGAAAGCTTCAACTGGAGAGAGTACGATGCAGGCTCGAAAATACTTGAAGAAGATGGAGTCCGTTTTGGACTCGGGGTTGACTATCGTTACCGTTCTATGGCGGGAAAGATGCCCTTGAGGTTCAGGGGAGAGTTCCTATATGGGGATGTCGATTATGACGGTCACACTATGACCGGCATTCCGGTTGATACAAACGTCAAATACTTCAACTGGAAGGCAGAGGGCGATGCTGCCTGGAGGTTCTGGTTTGATAGGGTGGTTGTGGATCCCATGTTGGGATTTGGATACAGGGCCTGGTCCCGTGATATCAAGGATGCTGGGGGTATTGATCCTGACACTGGATATAGTTTCACCTCATCAGGCTACAAGGAAAAATGGAGCATGATCTACGGATATGCCGGTCTGCGCCTGGAAACAAATCGCTGGAAAAACGACAAGTGGGGATTCTTTGGCGAGGCTTCCGCAAAAATCCCCATTTCAGTGACAAACAAGGTGAGTGAGTACGATGTCAAAGTCCATCCTCGCAAGGAAATCACACCTTATGTTGAGCTCGGTGGGTGGTACGACAAAATTCGACTTTCCGCATACTACGAGCGCACAGAATTCGGCCGGTCCCCCTATTCTTCTGGGGGGGCATATCAGCCGAAGTCCGTATCTGACGTGTTCGGTGCCAAGGTGGGCATTCGGTTTTGATTCACCTTTGATGGTCTGGTCCCCCCTCCCCCTCGTGGTTAGGGGGGATGTTGGTGACTGGCAGATCTCCCTGCGCCACTTTCCTCACGCAGCATCGATTTAAATCAAGCTCCATATTTGGCCAACCTGACCTCCACTATGGTCCACGGCATGGATGGGGCATATCAGCGCACCAAGATCACCTCTCCTGTGGGCGGTGTCACGAGTATATCCCAGATAGGCTCACCTCTATCTCCAGCAACCTGGCTGGGACATTCGGCTTTGGCTATGACACCTACGGCAACATGGTGACTGCCGGAGTGTGAGCATACTCGTGGAACAGCGCCGGCCAACTGATCGGAGCCTCGAACAGCTCAATCGTGGCCGGTTACGCTTATGATCCGTTTGGGCGAAGGATTTATAAAGACGGCTGGCGGAATCACAACCAGTTACGTCTACGATGACGAGGATATTGCCGCCGCTGTTTAGGGTGGCGTGACGACGTATTTCATCCATGTGTCGGTAGTAGATGAGCACCTGGGGATGGTGCGGGGCGGCGTTCCCTGTTTTGTCCATCTTTCCCGATGTTGATAAAATAGGGGGGCTCAGTGGAGTGAAACCTATTCTTTAAGAGGGTAGGGTGGGAGAAAGAGGAGGAAGGCTATGTTTGCATCACAAGATATGACATTTGAACCACACTGGAAACCGTTGGAAAATCATATCAAGGACGAATGTTCTCAATTCATGTTCATGTGGTCGAACCGGCTTCCTGATGGTACGGTTGTCCACTCTTACAAGCACATAGAGACCAGGCGCTACATTCATCTAAGTGATGATGGTAAGATCTGGGAATATTTGAATCAGAAGTACAAGGAAGTGCGCTAATTGTTGACATGTTGACGTGATTTTAACTTTGCGGGGTTGGGCATGAAACGAATATGGACTGACAGAGATCAAATAGTGCGACGAAGTGGCGGCTACCTGTCTCGTGACGGGAAAGCTGGAACGTGCCCTCTCATGGAGGGAGAAACGTGAATATGAAGTCGAATGTCATTCCCTTTGCCCAAAAAAGAAAAAACTGTCTTCAGCCGCTGAATATTCCTGTGCCGCCAACTCTTGAAGAGGCCATCTGTTACCCGGGTGAGGAGCGATATGTGGCCTTGTGGTGGACCAGGTGCGGCGAGGATATTGTCTACGACGATGGCCTCTGTTCTGGAACTGGTTATTCATATGGGTGGTTGGCCTATGCACGCCATGCGATCGTTGCCCCTATTTTGTCCAGGTTGGACTACATGGATTTTGATCTGCGAGATGCGCCTGCAAAAGAGAGGTTGTTGCTTGATCGATACAAGCGCTGCTTCATGTTTGGGCCAACTGAATTTGTCATGATTTCCATGAAAACCGGCAATAACATCACTGAGTATGATTGTCCACTTATTGAGCTGAGCGTGGATCAATTGGCCGAAATCAATGATGCTTTCGGAAAAATCACATCCTTCACCAGTAAAGAGCTTGAAAGGCGAGTAGAAGAGCACCACCGCCAGATAAGATCCATGCTTACCTGGTTGGATGAATTGCAGGCATCAAGGGGCGTGTAGTCCTTGTGTGTCTTTTGTAATGGGGAGAGGAATCCAATACAAAATCCCTTGCGGCCTGTTTTGTTGACGGCGGGATATCACAACACAAGGCGCGGAATCAGCGCTGGATTGGGGTCGATCTTTTGGCGGAAGAAATGTGCTTAAAGAAAGAAACGGAGCTTGTCCTGTCGTTTTTAGAAGAGGCTCGTGATTATGGCGTCAACTATGCACAAAACCGACTTTGGCAGCGCTGGAAGGTAGGCCATTACAAAATATCTGATGTTGGTAAAGCGGCAACAATGGTTGGCAAGAAGATTGAACAACAGTACTCCGGAGAGCGTTTTGGATATCTGTTCGTTCTGGTAGCGTATACCCTTGTTGCGGTTTCTGGCCTTCTTGTTGTTCTGGATCCGGGAGTTTCTAGTGTGCTTCAGTTGTTTGCCTGTTTCGTAGTGCCGGTTGCTGTGCTCCTTGTGAAAATCTACTGGAAAAATTTCAAATCCACTCGTGAACGTCAGGCACAGACAAAGCACGACCTGGAGGCGCTCTACAAGGCTTTCGGAGGGATGCTGCAGCTATGAGGATGACCGAAGAACAAAAAGCTATTGTGGAGCATCATGGTAATGCCAGGGTCAATGCTTGCGCCGGCAGCGGGAAAACCTCGACGTGTTTGGAGTACATCAAGGCTCGGCCGAGTGCAAACACATTGTATCTAGCTTTCAATAGCACAGTACGGGCAGAGGCCACAAGGAAGTTCAAAAAGGCTGGTCTGACCAATGTAACTGTCCATACATCCCACTCTCTGGCTTATCAGGCGGTCGTCGCCGGGAAAGGATATCAACTGCATCAAAATGGCAGTCTGCGTCCATTCGATGTGCTCAACTGGCACGATCCAAAGGTTAAATTCAGGGATGAGATGGATCGTATGCTGTTTGCAAAACATGTCTGTGATCTTATGAGTGCGTATTGCAATTCTGACAAGACAAAGATATTTCATGTTGACTACTATGGTATGGTTAAAGAATGCTCAAACTCAAGGAGTTTTGTTGGTCGCTATCTCGATAACATTGAGAATGCTGTTGAAATACTTCTTTCTGATATGTGGCATGGCAAAATACCGATAACTCATGAATCATATATCAAGAAGTACCATCTTACATGCCCTGACCTTTCTGAATTTACGCATATCCTGTTTGATGAAGGCCAAGACGCCAACCCAGTTCAGTTGAGTATATTTTTGAATCAGACTGCATCAACCAAGATCATCGTAGGTGATAGCCACCAATCGATATATGGTTTTAATGGAGCTGTAGACAGTCTTTCTAAAGTAAACTTTCCTTTATTACGACTATCAGCCAGCTTCCGATTTGGTGAAGACATTGCAAACACAGCAATGAGAGCTTTAAGGCTAAAAAAACTGCTGGGCTTGTCACTTGATGGTTTCAATATAAGGGGACTTGGAGGCGATATCGAAGTGGATTCTCATGCACAAGCCTATATTGCGCGCAGCAACATCGGTTTGCTGAATGAAGCGATCGACGTTGTTATAGAGCAGAAAAAGAAAGCAGCTTTTGAAGGAGATATTAAATCCTATTCCTTCCTTTCTGGCGGCGCATCTATTTACGATGTGCTAAATCTTCATCTTGGAAAGCCAGAAAGGATCAGAGACCCTTTCATTGCAAACTTCGAAAACTATGAAGATCTCAAAAAGTATCAAGCACTGACCAAAGACCAAGATCTTGGTTTGGTTATGAGTCTAGTTGAGCGATATAAGGGCAGTCTTTTTATTCTTATTAAGGAGATTAAAAAACTAGCTGTACCTAAGCAAGAGGCCGAAGTTATATTCAGTACCGTTCACCGTTCAAAAGGTCTAGAGTATCCAACTGTAAGGCTTTGCAAGGACTTAATAACTGGAAAAAAGATTATGCAAAAATTAGCTACAAACAAAAACGACCCAAACAACAAAACAGAAATATCTGAACTTGTCGAAGAAATCAACATGCTGTATGTGGCAGTAACCAGAGCTACAAAAATGCTATTGTATGACTTTACAATATCAGTAAAACCTAATGCTGCTCAATAACTTACTATAAGATGACATTCAATCATATCTAAGTAAGTTTCTGCTAAAAGCTGACAACAACAAGCTTACGTTGTACTAAAATAACAATAGTTAGTGATTTAACTATGTTGATTACGCTCTGAAAAGGATGTTTGCAAATGATATCTTGTTGTTCTTCGCTGTCTCAAGACCTGTCAAAAGTTATTCCCTTGGGTATGTTTTGGACAAAGCGATGGCATTTGGTTTCTGGATGCACGCCTGTATCGGCAGGGTGTGAAAACTGCTGGATGCGCCGGGAGGCCAGGCTCCGCTGTGGTCATCCTTACGCCTCGATTCGAGCGCTTCACGAAGACTTGCTCACAGAGGCTGGCCAGTGGAATGGAACAGTCAGGTTTAATGCTCAGTTGCTGGAAGTTCCGCTACACTCAAGGGTGCCACAGATTTTTGCAATCTGGTCTGATCTTTTTCATGAATCCGTGTCTGATGCAGACATTGATCGAGCTATGGCCGTAGTGCTGGCCTGTAGGGTTTTTTCCAATCGACCACACCGGTTTGTTGCCCCCACAAAGCGGTCTAGCCGACAGCGACGGTACTTCTCCTCCAGGAAGCCGGCAGAGCTTCTGCAGGCATGGGCAAAAGCAGGAAACGAGTTCATTTTTTGCAAGGCCCCGGAAATTTCTTTCAGCGAGCAGGTCATGGGGCTTTGTTATGGACCTGCCGACAGCATGGGGAGAATTCTCAAGGACCATGGCGAATGGGGGTACATAGAAAAGCTCTTTCCCTTGCCAAATTTGATTGGATGTGTCACCACCGAAAATCAACAAGCTGTGGATAAGCGGATCCCCGATTTTCTGAAAACGCCGTTCCGCACCCGTTTAGTCCTTGCTGAACCCCTGTTGGGGGCGATCAGTTTGCTTGGATCTAAGGACCTGGTTCATGGTGTGCTCGCTGGCGGTGAATCTGGAAATTCTGCACGCCCATCTCATCCGGACTGGTTCAGGCAATTACGAGATCAGTGTGGACATGATGATCTCCCCTTTTTTTTCAAGGCCTGGGGCGAATGGTTACCGCACGGTCAGGAAGTGATGAATTCGCTCTTGCTACCCAACGATCTTCCCGCGGCGAGCTGGTATAGATGGCAAGACGGTAATCGCTCGATAAAAGTTGGAAAGAGGGGAGCCGGACGCCTGCTGGATGGCCAGGAACACAATGATCTCCCGGTGGTCATATGAAAGCTCTTTCTTTGTGGCCACACTGGGCTTATTTGGTTGCTGTCGGTGGAAAATTGATTGAAACGCGGTCTTGGGCAACGAAACATCGTGGCCCATTGGCTATATGTGCGTCACAAATTGCTCCAAGGGCAGCACTGCATATGGCGCTCAACAATGTGGAGATCTCTCGATTCCTTCAGGGCCGCAACATGCTTGATAGGCGTTTTCCGTCAGGGTGTGTCATGGCGGTATGTGAATTGGTCGATTGCATCAGGATCACATCGGCGTTCGTTGAGAACTTGTCAGCACTGGAGCTGGCTGCCGGTGATTATACCCTTGGTCGGTATGCCTGGCGTCTAGACAAGGTTAATCCGCTTCGTGTTCCACTTCTTGTCCGGGGTAGGCAGGGGCTTTACGATGTTTCTGGGGTCTGTCGGGTGTGTGGATGCACGGATTTTTCGATTTGCGTTGAACGAACCTGTGATCATTTTTGGGTAGAGCCCGATTTGTGCTCGGCTTGTGCACGGCCGATGGTCAACATCAATGCTGTTCACAGCATCCTATCGGATCATAGATTGGACACTCTCACTGAGAACTTACTGTGGCAGCAAATGAAGGGTGAAAAGGGCGTGAAGCGGAGGTCTTTAATTGGTTTGGCTGCTGCTGTCGTCGGTCACGGAATTAATCGCATCGCGTAAAATAGAACTTGGCTTGAATGTGAGAACGCGCCGGGCAGAGATGGTGAGTCTCTCACCTGTTTGTGGGTTGCGCCCACGTCTGTCTGTCTTCTGCTTTACGTTGAAGCAACCAAAGCCCGAAATCTTGATCCTCTCTCCGGAGGCAAGAGTGTCTTTCATGATGGAGAGGACGGTTTCGACTAAATCTGCTGCTTCCCTCTTGGGGACTCCTATAGTGTTACTCACTTTTTCGGTGATATCCGCTTTTGTCATTTGTTACCGCATGTCCTTTCGTTTGGTCTCAATAGATTATCAAACTCACGCACAGTCCAAATCTGTTCTAGCGTGTTGTATACCAACTCATAAAGCCCGGTGTCTGCCGTTGTAGTGAAATGTAGACGCTGAGCCCTTCCCAGATTGCTCTCCCACCGGTAGGTAATCTCTTGAATGGTATGCCGCTCTCCCTGCCAGTCGAACCAGACGGGTTTTATTGTCCCATTCGGACTGAATACAGCAGCAACACGTATGACATTTCGGTTCATATTTATCTCAACTTACTGTAAATTCAAGTGCCTTACTAATAATATGCCTTTAGTTGGTAAGGGATCTGTAATAACAAACTGGAAAGCTGTCTGGCTGAGCAGAGGATGGCGCCAGTGGAGCAGGTGGAGAAGAATTAGAATTAAGCAAGATGTCGTTTATCCTTAATATAACTGCTATGGAGAGAAAGTGAAATATCTTCTGATCGAAGACGAAAGGAAAATTGCAGGTTTCATCAAGCGCGGTCTGGAGGAGGGGAATTGCCAGGTGGTGATTGTCGGTGATGGTGCTGAAGGTTTGCGTCTGGCTCAAACAGGTGAATATGCATTGGTGATTCTGGACTTGGGTATACCTGAAATTGATGGTTTGAGTGTTTTGAAGGAATTGCGCTCAACGGGTAATCAGGTGCCGGTATTGATCCTGACAGCTCGAAAATTGCCTGAAGAGGTTGTTGCTGGCCTTGAAGCTGGCTCCGATGACTATATGGGAAAGCCATTTGCTTTTCGTGAGCTACGGGCCCGCATTGCGGCATTATTAAGAAGGGCCGGCCGAAACCGAGGATCTGAGGTTGTTTTTGGAGAACTTAAATTAGATCCAGTTACCCACAGATTTTGGCGTAGCGGAAACGAGATATCCTTGTCTGAAAAAGAATACTGTCTCATGGAGTACATGATACGGAATCCAAATCAAATATTGACTCGCTCCATGATCGCAAGTAATTGTTGGGTAAATACTTTTGAAGGAAAATTCAGTAACATAATTGACGTGTATGTGACATATCTTCGTAGGAAGGTTGACGTTGGTTATCCAACCAAAATGATCCATACTGTCAGAGGTAAAGGGTATATATTGCGCGAGTATTAATAAAATACTGAGAAGGGTTTGTTGTATGAATATGAACTTCCATGTCGCGCTGAGTTCTCCCCAACAGAATATCCATCGGGTAACCACTAACAATAAATAATTTGTTGTTTCAGTCCTCTAAACATAAGGATCCTCTCTTGTTGTAATTGTCAACTTTTAGTTGACAATTACAACAAGCAGGAATAAGGTGTTTTTATCACATCAACACAAGAGAGAACAAAATGGGCCAAGCAAAGAGAAGGGTAGATGTAAGTCGGGTCGTTGAAGTGCTGGTGGAAAGTGGTGTCATTGCCGGAGTCTCCAGCGCCATACGGCGTCTTGCAGGTGCGGCATCAGGCAGCTTGGGGACCGACTGCTACACTCACGCGATTCTGGCGCAAAGCATACTTGATCGGCTTAGGGTTGCTTCGGTGCTCAAGGCTGGTTATGCGGCATGGCGGGTTGGTGATGGCAATTCTGATGTGGTTGCACATGCTCCCGTTCCGGGCATAATCCCTCAGCCAGGTGGCTTCATTTATCATGCGTGGCTTGAGATTGGTTACCACATCCTTGACTTCACAACGTATCTGCTCCCGCTCAAGGCGAGCCAGCTTGATGCCTTGGACGGTGGAAGCACAACTGTAGATTGGGCTCCTCCTTATCTCCTGGCGCAGAGAAAGAGTGTATCGACGATGAAGGCGGTGACCCTGGGTAAGAGGGGATTGTACTACTACGAGTTTGTCCAGAGTGTCACGGATATCGTTCTTGCAAATGCGCAAGCACCAGATCCGGACGAGACTGAGGCCGCCTGGATGCTGTTCAACAATCAAGATATGGTTGTAGTTGGGCCAAATGATCTTCGGCGGTAAGCATACTCCTGTGTCAACCAAGACACGGGGGATGATGGCGTGGTTTAGTCGGCAGAGCGTTCCCGGGCGCTGGTTTAAGTCCGGCCGCCAGATGGAATTAACGATCTCTCCTCCTAGAGGTAACGCGGATGATAACAAACCAGGTATACCCCGGATCAGCATTGACCATGACTGTAAGAATCATCACTTCCTGTACAGGGAAAAAAATTGGCGCACCAGGGAAGCTTTCAAAGCCGGACCTTGAGGAGCTCAACGACTGCGGATTTTTGGAGAAGGAGGCTTTGCTGAGGGGGTGGGCAACCACGGCTGCTGCCATGTATAAGGGGCAGCAGCATGTATGCCTGATGCAAGGGGTGTCAGGCTTCGTGGGAAATGTAGATCTCTGGATCCTTTCTGCTGGATATGGCCTGATACCGGCGGGGAAAACAATAGTGCCGTATGAGTGTACCTTTGCCGGCATGGGGCAAAAAAAACTCCGGTCTTGGGCGGGACAACTTAATGTGCCAGGTGATTTCAGGGCTGTGGTCAAAAAGCCATGCGATTTGCTCCTGATCCTGCTCGGCAAGGACTATCTTTCTGCCTGCAGTATTGACGGAAGTATTTGCTTTGGGGGGCCGACGCTTCTTTTCTGTGGCTCTGATGGCGCCAACAAAATTCCAAATTTGCCTCACCTTCGAAAAATCATATTGGGTAGAGGCGATGCGACCCGTTTTCGCAGTGGCCTCATAAGCCTTAAAGGGCGAGTCGCAGCGCTGCTCCTTAGGGCGATTGGTAACAAAAAACTGCCGGTTTCCGAATTACTTAATCCTCAATGCGACATCCTTTCTGCGCTGGAATATCGTCTGTAACTAGGTCCATGAAATCTCCTATCTTATTCGCCTGTTGAGCCGTTTCTTGGTCTCCAGGGACATCCTGGTCTGCCAATCTCTTCCTAGATACTTCTCCAAGGCTACTCTCCTTCGTTTTCTTCTTTCATTAAGCGCGATATCGCGGCTTTCTTGTTGTTCTCATTCGTTTTCGCGTAAAACTTCGCTGTGATGGCGATATTTGAGTGTCCGAGTAGGTCTCTAATTGTTTCCAGGTTCGTGTTGTTGTTGACCAGGCGCCGAGCGAAGGTGTGCCTGAGGATATGCAGGCCTGTATGATCCACCCCTGCCCTTTTGTATATTCCGGTGATGATCTGGTAAAGATTGGTGCGGTCGACAATGGTGCCATTACGGGTTGAGCAGATTAGCCACTCTTCTCCGTACTCTTCTTTCAGCGTCTCCACCTCGTCCTCGATCAATGTTCGAGGGATATACACTGTTCGTTGTTTACCCCCCTTCCCTTCTATCAATAATGAGTAGATATCGTCCTCCTTGTCGTAAACCATGTCTTTGAGGCGCAAATGCGTTAATTCGACGGCCCTGAGTCCTCCGAAGAGCATTATTTTGCAAAGTAGGGTGTTTCGTATGTTTGTGTTCTGGTTTCGGCGCGCTCTCTTGATTTTTTCAAGGTAATTGAGAAGACGCTGAACATCGTCCTCGTTAAGAGCTGGTTTCTCGTTTGATTCGGACTTAATGTTCATTTTCTTGAACATCTTTTCAAAATCATGGTTGTTGTCATTGTTCTCGGTGATATAAAGAAAAAACGTCTTTAATACCGTGATATGGAGTTTTTTTGTTGTTGCGCTGAATCTTCTGCCGGTGTTTCCTCTTTCCGCTAAATAACCATTGAGAAAGATGCGATTTATGTCCTCAATTCCAAGTTCTCCCTGAAATTGACGCGAATGTTCCACGAAATCATCCAGGATCCCTGCATAAATGTCTCTGGTTCGCCCTGAGAGGTTTTTGTTTGTTATTTCCTGCATGTATGCAACGACCCACCGCTGTAAATCGTCCGTAATGTTCCCTGAATCGAGTTTCATGGCGTCCTCCATATAACACAACAAGCTGTTGTGTTATATATCAAAGCCGGTGCGGACGTCAAGAGATAAGGCGGTTGGGCTGTATATGGGTTATAAATTGTGTTGTATTTCAAAATATAGCAACAGCAAACATTAACGTTATTGACGATGTATGGTCTGATTGTGTATGATATGACAAAAGGCTGTCAAGTCCGATGAAAGCGGGGAAATTAGGTATATGGACACAGAAGCCAGTGATAAAAGCATTAATGGTGGCGCTTTGACAGATCGTGTTGATGAATTCGTTACAAAGAGAGTTTCAGTGAATAAAGTGACTCTTTCCAAAATGATGGGCATTAAGTCGCTGTTTAACGACGAATTGCCCGATGATGCCAAGGACACTGAGATTGTTTCGTATTTTCTGGAAAAATCATTCGCATGTTTGCTTCAGTCAGGTGAAATTGCGCGTCGTCTGCAAAAACTGATTGAATAGCTCTGTTGGTGGGAGACATACTGTGGAGAAATGCAATAACGACAATATTGTGCTCCCTGATGGTTGGAGTGTCGAAAATGAACCTGGTAATGAGGATTGTGTGGTTTTGTTGCCTCCACATAGTTTTGGTTGTGGGGCAGTCACGGTAAATCTTCGAAAAAGGGCTTTTGCGCTTGGATTCGGTGCATTTTCGTTCTGTTGTGACTCTTCGGATAAATATCAGGGTAGGGGGTGGAGACAGCGTTTAATCGATGATGCTGTCTCTCGTCTAAAAGATGCGTTGTCTTGATGTATATTTCTGATCTTGCAAGTATTGCACAACGACTGAAATAGCTTTGCAAGTATTTCGGCAAGAGCCAGAAAGAGATGGCTGAGACTTTGGGTATTAGTCTGCCAGCAAGCGGCATACAATATGTTTGGAAAGGCGAGAGGGGAAGGAAATGAGCCAAACTGAAGAAACCATTCTCGACGCAGTGCGCGAATTGTCAGGGGAGAACGAAATAGGCTTGAGCGAGGCCGATTGCGCCGACATGGCTCAGCGATGCCTGACAAACCCGAGATTCGTCAGAAAATATGAGGGTGTCACCCTAACCCATGATATTGTCAAACGATTCCTGGCAGAAGATTACAGTTCTTTTGGTAGCATCGCCGCCTTTGCCGGCAAGTACCGCACCGAGGACTGGTACCAGCAGCGGTTCCTGATGGTCAAAGACCTGGAATCGGCATTCGAATCATTTTGCCAGAAGGATAGTCCACCACCCTTTGTGTCTGAAACAAGCCGGTTTTACTGGTTTTTGTCGTCAGTACAGATGCTGGAAGAGTACATGTCCTGGGCAGATGGAAACAAACTGCTTGGATACATCACGAAGCGAAACGCTGTGAGGGTAGCTCGGTTCTGTCTAGAAAAGTTAGCGCGATGAAATTATAGGTGAAATCCCGAACATGCATAGTCCCCTCTTTGAGCAAAGGGAAACGGTTTTCTCTCCATGCTTGCGGTATCGGTATCGGCTTCGTCAAATTTGGAATCCGGATCTACCGCTTCTTTGTTGGTTGATGCTCAATCCCTCTACGGCTGACCAGGAAAAGAATGACCCGACGGTTGAGCGCTGCGAGAGAAGAGCGCGCAGGACTCCGGGGTGTGGCGGAGTCGAAATCATCAATATCTTCGCGTTCAGGGAAACCTCACCAGAGCTCATGAAGAAGCAGGTAGATCCGGTTGGCCCTGACAACGATCGACATATCCTGGAGGCTGCATCGAAGGCGCTCAAGGTGATATGTGGTTGGGGCATTCATGGTGAGCACATGGGGAGGGGTGATCAGGTTGTCGAAATGCTGACAAGGGCGGGAATCCTTCTGTATTGTCTCAAGCAGACAAGCAGTGGCCAGCCGTCTCATCCTCTTTATATAGGATATGGCGTTGTGCCTAAGTTATTGAAACTACGTCAGCAAGTTGTGGCGTGATCAAAAAGTGGGCAATTTGATGAAGGACCTATTCTCTATGGATTTTTACCGTGTCCGTTTGTGAAAATATGGGGGTTTTCCACATTCGATGTGGATAAGAGTGCTCTCTTTTTTTTGTCTCAAGTGTCAACTATTAGTTGACACAGAATAGTAAAAAGCTAATATTGAGTAGGGTTGACATTTTGGAGTGTATCTGTTTCTCAGAGGAGGGTTGTGATGAGTAAGAGTAGTGGCACACCGAAGAAAGATGAGGTTGTAGTGGTGCAAGCTGGTGGTTTTTTTGGGCGAGCGTTCCAGTACCATACTGTCCCTGACGGGGTGAAGGTGATCGGGGTTTGCAAGCATTCTGCGGACACGATGTGGTTTGTTGGCTGGAGAGATGATGCCGGCGGGTTGCGAAGGGTCAAAAGCTCGATCCTTCCTCCGCACCCGGACCCGGTAAAGGTGCAGTCGTGGCTCGATAGCTGGGCTGTGAGACGTAAGCTGCGTGAGGTCATCAAATCACAATTTCCTACGAACATGACGGATCAAACGAGTTAATCGGCAAACTTAGCAGATCAGTCGTTGTAAATGCCGACTTCACCGCGCAAGGTATCGAAGAGGTTGATTGCGGTGGAACAAGGTCGTGGCGGATTACAGATGTTGGGCGCCAGGCCTATGGCGAAGGGAGTTACCCAAATCTGTAGAGGATCACGGCTGTCTGTGTTACTGTCTGTCCGAAGTAGACAACAAAACAGCCAGGAGTCTCTAGTGACAAAGGACAAGATGACGCAGGCCGTCACGGTTAAGCCGAGAAATATTCGCCTTCCATTAAGTATTTACGAAAAGTTGTGCGATGAGGCCCAAAGGAGAGGAACATCGAAGCCGGCTGTTATGGCCCGAATGGTACTGGTTGAGCGTTTAGGTGGCAATATTAGTCTTGATTCGCTGGTTAATATTGCGTCACAGAAAATCAGCATAACTACCGCTGATCCGAGATTCAGTATTCGCTTGAACGAAGATTACGCAAAGATTGTTGATGCGGCCATGGAAGTTGTTTCACCTGGGAACTTCAGCAAGCTGGTTCAAGTTGTTCTGATAGAGCGATATGGATCTTGATAGCGATGAAACGTGGAGGGAATTAGATGAGGTTTTTGGGTCTTTTGAGCATGTTGTTTCTCGCTGTTTCAACTTCTGCCTGGGCCGGCGGTCCGCTTCGGACTGTTGAAGGCGTTGTTACCAAGGTATCTGATGGTGATACGCTTCAGGTTGCGGATCGTATGGGAACAAAGATAAAAGTCAGGATGTACGGCATCGATGCCCCAGAGACGCAGAAGGGAAACAAAAGGACGGGCACGGTGAGCAAGCCTGGCCAGCCATATGGCGAGGAGTCCTTTCGTGCCTTGTACTCTCTGGTGAATGGACAGCACGTGCGGCTGGATCTGATGGATGTTGATCAGTACGGTCGAACGGTCTCGATCGTCTGGTTGGGGCGGCGAAATATCAACCGCGAAATGGTGGCCACAGGAAACGCCTGGGCATATCGGCAATATCTTGATCGGCCGCATGCATCTGAGTTCATCGATGCAGAGGAGCGGGCCAGAAAAGCCCGGCTTGGCTTGTGGAGGCAAGGCAAGCCTCAGCCTCCCTGGGAGTTCAGGAAAAGTTTGAAAAGACCGAAAAATAGCTGGTGGTGAGCAATGATCGAATCAGTCGCGTTTCCCCAAAAGAAATCGGATTACCTCGGGCCCTTCGGGCGCCGAGGTAAGGAGTCACCCGGGCCGTATTCCTTCATCGTGGATATCAAATCTGTTCGCGGTAAAACGTTCAGGTTCAAGCCGGGGTTGAACATCCTGGTTGGTCCTAACGGAACCGGGAAATCAACTGTACTGCGGGCCTGTGCATTGTCACTGGCGGCAATGCAGGGCGGGGTCTCTGCTGTCACGGAAAACTGGTTGAGGGAGTTGTTCAGCTTTCCCGGGGAAGCGATCATGTTTCCCTGGAGCGTAGTTCATGATGGGCAGCCGATTCTTTTTTGTGACCCACGCGAGACGATCGGGATCACTGGAGGGGCGTTCGACAATGATTTCTTTAAAGCGGGGGTCCTGTCGGCTTTATCAAGGGGCTCAACAGGGGAATTATCTCTTCGGCGAATCAGTGATTGCATTAAAGCAGTCAAGGGCGAGATGCAAATGCCGTCTCGAATCGAATGGCGGATGGAAAAAAGTGCTTTCATCAATGATGCTTGGAACGTGCGCCTGGAAAAGGCTGAGGAATACTTGGCAGCGAACATCCCTCTTGGTGGTCCTCAGACTATTTTGTTGGATGAGCCTGAAAGTTGCCTAAGTATCCCATTGCAGGCTCGTTTATGGAGCCTGTTCTATGATGCAGACTACTTCAAAAACCTGCAAGTAGTTGTCGCCACACACTCTCCTTTTGCATTTGGCATTGCTCACGCAAACTATATTGAACTGGAGCGAGGGTATCTTGATGAATGCCAAAGATCCATTGCCTGTTTACGTGAAAGGTCTACTACCCACGACCAACTTATGACCCAACTGATATAAGTATGGAAAACATAGACAAAATTATAGAACATATAGGGACACGTTTAAAAGAAGTGCGCAATATCCTTGGAATGTCTCAGACTGCGATTGCAAAGGCCGCAGACTCAAGTCTTCCCTCTTGGCAAGGATACGAGGCTGGTAAAAATATCCCAGGTGGCAAAGTTCTTGAGGCGTTGTCTAAGATGGGAATAGATGTAAACTGGGTATTGACTGGGAATGGGAAGATGATGCTTGATTCATCTAACACCACTCCTTTTCGAGAAGATATAAAATTAAAGGTGATTGATATTTTGGAGAGTATGAGTGAGCCAAATCAATGGCGTGCTGCTGCACTCCTCTTAGAATTCAAAGAGGAACTTTCAAAGCAGGCTGCTCCTGCTAAAAGGAAGCAGTGAAGAATAGCCAGCGTAAAGCATACTCACAAAAAAAAGGCGGCCACAAAGGGCCGCCCTATCCTGGCTGAGCGGGTTACCCTGCCAGAAGAGCTCAAATAGTCCCAAGAGGACTACTTGCAACCGTTATCACTGTGATAACAGCTCCAAGTAGTCCTCTTGGTGTTCAGTGGGTAGTCACAAGGAGGGAGACCAGTTTTCTTTCCCCCTCCTTGTGAGTTTCGGTTGTTACCCAAAAAGCGGTAATACTTCTTCTTTTGTCGTTGCTGGTGCTGGAGGAGAATAATGCGACTTATTCTTCTTTACATCTCTCGCAACGATAGCAGCGATTCTTTCCGCTTCATCTTTATCTGCGAAGGACAGAAAGGCACCGCCGCGGCAAACAAGGGATCCCAGTTCAGCATTGAACTTTATTCGCCAACTGCTGTCCCGGGCCTTAAAGACTTCATAAAGATCCCCCACGAGGCTCATTTAGTCTGCCCCCCCGTAGGTTCCACCTTCTCTCGCTATCCCAACCGGTGATGCTTCACCGTACTCAATGTCACCGAATCGCCACGAGAGACCTACATCATAGGCTTCATAAGCGATGCATTTTTTCCGAATGAGACAACGACCACGCAACCTGCAGATGGTCTTGCACGGGCTTTTTCCGTCTCCAGTAAAAGCCACCCATGCAGAAGCAAGAGTGATAACCGGCAGGGCAAGAAAGCCTCGCCAGGCATTGATTATGGGGTTGTTGGAAGGTGTGTTGGTAGTGAGGCGGTCAGAAGAAAAATCAAGGGATAACTGATTCATAGCTCCTCCGCAGACACTCCCCCGCATGGGAGTGTCAAATTGGTCTCCCGATGCGGCAGGCTGTCCGTGGCGGACGTTATTCTTGGGGGTTGTCCTCCTGTATGGCAGATGGTGTTGAGGGCCTTGATACGATCTCGCCGGCCGAAGCAACCATATTAATTGCAAATCCCAGAGGATTCACAAAACCTGCCACCTGGGTATTGGTCTTTGCAGCCACCCATTGTGAGTGGGAGCATCCGGAAAGAAGACCCAGAGCGATAACCATCAACGATAGTCTTTTCATAAGCATCTCCATGTGATGCACACCCTCACAGTGGGGTGTGGCAAGTAGATTTGATAAGGTGGTCGGAAATCTTAGCGCCGCAAAACCTTGTCCAGCGAACTTTCGTAAGCTGGTATGCAATGATCGACAAAATATCCGACTTCATGCATGTGGCCACAGTTCTCTCGTAGCCAGGAATGGTGAGATTCTTCCGCATCACCAAACTCACTGTTACCGAGTTTTCGTTCAAGAATACACTTGGTCAGGCCGGACAACTTATCAGCAGCTTTGACCAATTCCTTGATGTCCTGGGAGGGGAAAAAACTGTCGCGGTAGGCGGCCTGAATTGAATCAGGGAGCATGTCTATCAACTTGGTACATGCTTCCGTTTCCGCGGCTTTCAGGCACTTTTTGATCTCGGGGTTGGCGTATTTCACTGGTGTTGCAACATCTCCAGTGAAAATCTCGCTTGCGTCGTGGTACAGAGCTGCACGTACCACCTCGCCGGCGTTAACACTTCCTTCAAACAATTCGTTTCTGATCGCGCAGAGAAGGTCAGCAATCAAAGCAACGTCCATCGAATGTTCATGGACGTTTTCTGTGCGGATATTAGGCATCAATGCCCAACGTGGGAGGTGCTTCATTCTCCCAAGTACCGCGGGGAAAAAAATTGTTTTCACGATGTTTCTCCTTATCGTCGTTTAAGTGTGTAGTCTTTTTGATTAGGTTTTGCGATGCACTTCCCTAAAACCAGGTATTTGCATCCTCTTGGATTGTCAACTGGAACAGGACAAGGATATTTCACAAATGCGGCTGGACAGTACATCGTTACGCCTCCTCTATGCTGCACAGGTTCCCGTAGACAGGAATACCGGTGCGGGCGGCCAGGGCCTTGGCAAATTGAACCGCCTGGGCCTTTGTGTTGAAGTCGCCGGTGCACTCGACTCCCTCGTTGGGGCGATGGGTGTAGGCGGAAAAGAATGTGGCATCTTTTTCATCTATGACCTCAACGATGCCGTCATTTTCAGTACACCCAGCTATCTCAATGGCATCGACACCATCAAGATTTGTTTCGTGTAACTGGGATTCGATGTTGCGCGTAACCCACTCCTGATATGTAAGGGTGGTTTTTTTGTGGTCCACCGCAAAAATCCAGTCTTCCTGGGGGAAGTTGATGTGTTCACCATGCTGGTCATGGTCCCAGGTGGACTTGTATTCAGGCGAGCAGCAGTTGGGGCCTGCATCGTTCACGCAGGCGGATTTTGTGTCATCTTGGTATTTCAGCCAAGCGAGGCATTTATCCTCGTTGGCGCAACTTGATTCTTCATCGAGAAGCAAATCCATGCAATCCGTGCAAGGATAGCCCCCACATACCGCGATGCTCTGCTGTTTGTGGCCGTAAGCTTTTCCTGAAACAAAGTCGGCAACCTGTCCCAGGTCGATTGCTGCCGGCTCGATGATGATGTTCTGCATATGGGCTGCAGCAAGTTCTGAGTCCTGATCAAGGACAATACCGAGTAGGCAATCATCCGGATCAGGGCAGTCAACGTCATAGTCAACTACCACCGCACTGACATTCTTGAACGCTTCCGGAACGTCGGTAACGATTGACTGAACAATGCCGCCATCAAGGACAACAGCAAGGTTGATAGGTTTGGGTTCGAGGATTTTCATGCTTTCCAGAGTGGTTTCTGCCATCCCTGCTGCAAACATCAGGTTGTTTACTGCCTCAGCGAGATTACCGGACTCCCAGCGCTGGATTACCAGGTTAGAAGCAGTGATAAGGTCACGAAGGGCTTCGTTGACTTCTTCCTGTGTTGCGGGAGGTGCAGAAGGCATATCGTCGGTATCCGGTCCGAAATCTCCGGTCTCAACCTCGGTAACCCGGCGTTCCAGCCAGGAGCTGGTTCCGTCATACTGAATGTCGTCCGAGGTAATGATTACCGCAGATCCTCCGAATTCACCTCTTCTCATGCTGTCGCATGTGTACGCCTGCTCGTGAGTAATGTATTTCAAATCTCCGTTGCTGCGCTTGATAACTTCCTGCAGCATTTTGTAAAGATTGTCCTCTGTTACCTCTTTTTGTACGCCATCGATGTCAATATAACCGGTGGTGCAGTAGTCCTCGTTGTAGAGATACGCAAGACCATCGTCACCGTAATTGTCCATGGATACGCTAAGTGCTTTCAACAGATCCAGGTCGTTCTTGGTGAAGAGGTTGAAGGGGATTTGGGGCTCGAATGTGCCTTGTGCGTGATTGATCGCCATTGTGTTACTCCTTTCGAGAGAAAAGGGCAGGACTGTCCCTTTCGGGGAGTGGTTTTGACCTGCCCCGAATGGGTTGTTACATCAAGCCTTTTTCGACGAAGCTGATGTAATCTTCGTGGCCGACGACGATGTGATCCAGAACTCGAATCCCCATAATTTCACCTGCTTCTTTCAAGCGTTTGGTGATCGAGAGGTCTTCGGAGCTGGGGTTGGGGTCGCCGGAAGGATGTTGATGTACGCAGATGATGGCGGCGGCGTTTGAAAGCAAGGCAGTCTTGAATACTTCCCTTGGGTGAACAATGCTTTGGTTGAGAGAGCCAATGCTCACTCGATCCATGCACATAATTCGGTTTTTGCCATCCAGGTGCAAGGTAATGAAATGCTCTTTCGTCTCGTAGATGAGATCCTTGAACAGTTCAAAAACTTGCTTGGGGGACGTAAACCGAGTTGTTACCCATTCGGGAGCGTCTTCACGGACGGCTTCCTTGCGATACCGAGCTTCAATTGACTTGAGCACAATGCGTTTTGTGGCCGGTGTGTTTGTGGATTGTTCGTTGCAATCGAACAGTGAAAGATTTGGCATGTGTGTCTGCTCCTTGTGGAAGAGGGGGCAGACACCTCCCCTGGGGGAATGATGTGTGCCCCCAAAGGTGGATTTTGATGGTGGATGTGGTTACGAGACTCTTTTGATGGTGCCGTCCTTGTCGGTATACCAGCCAGGGGGAACAGAGAGTCCGTCCGAGACAACGAACATCATTTCGGGCCGGTGATTGTTCCTTACCAGGCTGTAGCCGCGGCCTTTGTGGTCCGTGGCATTGTAGGCAGCGAGATCATTAGGCCGGTTGCGGGTTTCCAGTCAAGGTTACTGAGGTCTTTTCCCCTCATTGCACTACTCCTTCTCTGTGTGCCGAGATACTGAGGCCCAGATTCTCGTAAATACCGTCAAATTCCAGGTTTTCATCATCCTGGGTGACGACCGTCCACTGCTTGAACCATTGGTCGTATCTGACCTGCATGACCGTTCCTCCGAAGTAATTGGTTATCACTTCAGCAAGGTCCTCAAGGAAATGAGTGTATGCCTGGGCGTCATCAAGATGATTGTTTTCGGTAACGGCTCTCTTGATGATTGTAGCCAGGTCTTTGTCGTTGAAGCGCCTGATTAGTGTTCCGGCAGGCATCTCATGTAGGGGATGTGACTCTCGTTTGTCGAAAGCATCGGGCTTATCAAGCACATCTACCCGTATCTGGAAGGTTTCCCAGCGGGTAGCGTTGCAACCGATACCTGACCAGAAAAAGCCATCTGCAGTGACATTCAGGGTGACGCCATGCATTTGTCCACCGAACTGCTTCAAAGCCACCTTGCCGTTGATCGGCTTGGCATGCCAGTCGGCATTCATGAAGGTGCAAGCATAGTTGTGCCCTGTGATCTCATGGACCAAATGGTCACGTGATGTTGCCAATGACTTGATTCTGCTTCTGAGGCACTCATCAAGTTCTATGACAGCGTAATCTGCTTTCTCAAAAGCATTGTCATTGATGTAATAAATTGGAATAATGAGGCGCTTGTTCTTTATCACGATCAGGCTCCTTTGCTTTGTTGTTTGATTATGGAATAAACGTTACGCTTTCACCGTTAGTCGCTAATAGGAGTTCTAGGGCGACGCGACCGGTGATCCAATTGAATGAAGATAATCGCAATTCTAATTTCATAATCGCGATTGCCTCTTCGATGTTTTCAACGGTGAATGGGGTCATTGTTCTGGCCTCAGTTGGTTTCATATCTTTGATGAGCCTGTCTTTCTTTAAAGTTGTTGCCAAAGCAAGCGCATCTGCAAGTGTGTAGTCATGGTATGGATGTTTCATGATTTCTTTCTCCTAGTCTTCGTTTACCAGTACTTTGGTCTTGCCGTTCCTGGTAACATAGTTTCTCTCTCCGCCTTTGTCTTGATGAGGCAATGAGAACTCTACATATTCTCCCCTGGTATATACCTGCCATTCATGTCTGCTGGTTTCTACGTCGAGGATTGAATCTGGGTTTTCGATTGCCCAGACATAAGCAAGTTTTTGCCACTTCGAGAGAGGAGATGAAAATTTGCGAAGGTATTCCTGGGTAGGAATATCTCCTACCATGTATGACTTCCCTGACTCGATAATGCGATCCCAGTACCAAAACTCGTTTGAGGTCAAGTGCCATTTATCTTCTTTGGGCCTTGATGATACAAACACTTCTGTCTTGAAACGGTGTTGGATTTCCCACATCGCTACCTTTTCAGCCGCAACTCGATACGACAGGCTTATGAGTGAAGGTGGTTGTATTGTGGAAACAGGGAGGGGTGTGGTAATGAAAAGGCTTTGTTGGCTCATGGTGTTCTCCGTTCTTCATCAGAAGGCAGAAACACCTCCCACAGGGAAGTGTTCGCCTCCCTGATGAGTGAGATTCAAATTATGGACAGAAAACAACATCCTCGCCATTTGCATTGCGTAGCAATTCAAGCGCGACACGTCCGGTCGTCTGGCCGATATTGTCATTCTTGAGTGCGTTACCAATCAGCGCGATTGCTTCTGGAACGTCGGGGAGAGGATCATTGATTTTCGCATAATCTCCGTATTTAAAGATTCTTGCGAGTTCAAGAGCGTTGTAAACTGTGTATTTGTAGTAGGGGTGTTTCTCTACGATGTTCAGGTTGGACAAAGCAAAGCAATCTGTTTTCCATCGATAGCCATTTGCATAACTACCTTCCCAGAAAAAGTCAAGAGCCGTAACAACCAGTCTCGTGTCCTTCATCTTTCCGGAGTATGGCAACAGTGGTTGCGTTCCATCTGCCAGAGGAAAGGCGTCCATGTCCTCGATCATGAATTGCGGGGTTTCGTTGAGATCAGCTGCGCTGAAAATGCAGAGAGCTCTTACCATCCCCGCCATTTGAGAAATGGTATTCCGCAAAGCGTAAGTCAATCTGACGATCGCTTTATCGGCACCTGGTGCTTGGCATTCTTTGTCATCGTGAATATTGAGAATATAGGTTGGCATGACTGTCTCCTTGTTTCCGGGGGCAGTCATCCCTGTAGGGAGCGAATGCCCCCGGAGGGTTAAGTTATTTTCTTTTTCTGGAAATCCCTGTCATTTTTCTCGCCTCTTCGGATTCTGCTTTCGAAGCGATAGACCAGAGTTTCCGCTTGATTTTGAAATAGCCCTCGCTGTCTTCGACCCAGACGATCCCGTAAACCGCGTCGACGGCATACTGTTTTTCCCGAATATTGATCATTTTCATGTTCAAATCTCGAAAAAACAAATCCTGCGGAAGCAGAACAAACACGGAGTTCATCACCTCAGACTGGTCAAACCTGAAATTATATTCAGGCCAATCTTCCCTTGGAAGATAAATCTCCCATCATCCGTTTTGCCGCGGAAAACTACCGTGTGACTTCCTCCCAATCCGTTGTCAATGTCGAAAACGTCGCCAAGTTGCGCATCTTTAAATACTTGGAGAGTTTCAAAATAATGTTGAGCCGCCGGCACAATCATATCTTTCCCCTCTCTGTTGCATGGCTGTTTTGAGCTTGAATTGGTGTTTTTTGCTGATACAGCTGTAGACCGAAACCCACGAGACTCAACAAAAAGCCCAAGATTGCGATCATGTTCAGCAGTTTTTTGATGTGTCTCTGTCCAGCAACCATCTCGGTATTGAGGCGCCACTGGATGAAATCACCTTGGGTCAGTGTGGGGACTCGCCGGAAGTAGTGTTCGCAGTCTTTGGCAAGATCCTTTTCTGTGCCTTCAGGGATTTTCAGGGATTCACCGGATTTATGCTTGTCATCATAGTACAAACAATAACCAGCGTTCCCAGACATGGTTGGGTTTTCAACAAAAAAACCGCAAATAATGCAGCTTTTATCAGGTGATATTTTCATGCTGCCTCTCCTTTGTATAAAGGGGGCAGCTCCCCATGGGGGTTGTCTGCCCCCTTTAGGGATTTAGGTGTTGGGTTTGCGCGTGAGCAGGTCGTTCATTACCCCGAACATTGCCTGGGGTAAATCGTCGACATTGTTCACCACTCGATTGTTTTTCCAGTATTTCGCCACATCATCAAGTTGAATTCCGATGGCAGCAATCTCAATGCGGTCCTTTTCTAGTCGCTTTGTGGCTGCCACTGTGTCGGATTCAATATTGTCCCAGCCAAAAGGTTCGCCATCGGTGATAATGAGACATATCTTCCGTGGCTCAGGACGTTGTAGAAGATGTGCCCGGGCGAACCATAATGCCCAAGGCGTTGGTGTGATGTCACCAGGGCGAATTGAAAACTGCATTGGAAAGGGTTTCTCGTTCCACCCACATAGAATCTTGATCGGAAATGAATCCGGGTTGCGTGGGTCCAATGATGATGCATCAAAAGCAGCAGACAGGACACTAACCCCACCAATCCCTTTCAAGGTATGGTGAAGCGCAAAAGACGAGTCCCGAGCAATTTCAATGCGTCGATTTGTAGTCATGGATCCTGAATTATCCACCATGATAACTACAGCGGTGTTGATGCTTACGGTTTCTGTTCGTTTCTTGAAGATGCGGGGATCACCGGTTGCCATGTTGACAAGACGGTTGACAGCCAGTTTGCGCCCAGAAGTGCCAAAGCGTTCCGGTTGCTGTTTGACAGATTGCAACATCCCCATGAGTTTGGCTCGCATTCTCGACGTTGCTGAGATAGCCACGTTTTCATCTATCAAGTTGGTATCAGAATCGAAGCGTTTCGACCTCGGAAGTTGCGGAATGCTTGACCGTACGTCATCAGACACTTCTTGTGACATACGCTCAAGTTCCTTCAGGGCTATTTTCTGGACATCCCCAAAGTCACTTTCGCCTTCCAGGATCTGCATGATTTCTCTCGCGGAGAGTTGTGTTTTTGAATCCTCCTTTTGACCGCCAATAGAGTTGCCAGAGGCGATACTGTTATTGTTGGGTGTTGTGGAGTCATCGGAAGGGGAGGAGCTGGAACCATTGTCGTTGCCGGCATCGTTTCCATCACCTTCCTCATCGTCTGTGTCGGACTTAGAGGGGTTTTTGCCAGAACCGTTTTGCTCGCTGTCTTCGTCCTGGCCGCCCTGATCTGTGTGGTTATCCTGTGACGGGTTATCTCTGTTGTCTGAGGATTGATCACCAGATGGGTTGTTCTCATCCTGGTCTCCATTGTTGTTGTTGGACTCGGAGGATTTATCGTTTGAACCGCTTTGCTCCTCGTCCTGGTTTTGTTTCTCGGGATTGTCATCCTCCTTGTTTTGTTTGTCCTCTGGTGATCCTTGCGAATCATCCTGCTGGTTGTCTTGGCTGGTCGGATCTTGTTGTTCCTGCTCCTTCTTCTTTGCCTCATCTTCAAGGAGCTTACAAAGGGCTATCGCCATCTCCTTGGATTCGGCAGTCCCTTCTTTTCCGTAGGGAAGTGAAGGAAAATGCTGCAGGATCAACTTAGCCAACGACAGGAAGCCACCTCCCATTTCTTTGGAGATGATTTCCTCGGCTTTGGCAAGGTCAGGAAGCACCGAGGAGAATCCAAGCACAGCCGAATATCCGGTGCATAGAACAAGGCATCGGAATGCTGTCTGCATATCCGTCGGTGTGTAGTTTCCTCGTGCCTGATACCAGTCAGTGACAGCTCTGAGGTCATACGAAGCGCCCGGGCGGTCTTTAACAAAATCCCGCTCTTCCCGAACGTCTTCGATGATGTTGGTGAGGTCGCCCAGCAAACCTGAACCAGGCCCGCCGCAAATGTCAGTGTAGAGCTTGTGTCCCACTTCGTGGAAGCCAAGCCCAACAGCGACCATTCGACCTTCTGGGGTTATTGGCATGGCTGCGATGTTCAGCCGATTGCCGTCATTTGAAATGTAAGAGGAGTTTCCTCCAATGGTGACTTCCATGCCGGAATCGCGAGCGATTACCTGGCAGAGTCCGACAAGTTCCTTGTCTCTGATCATGCCTTCCTCCTTAGAAGTCGTATGTTAGTGGAGCGGGTGCCGTCTGCTGCTGCGGGATGATTTCGGCAATGAATTCTTCAATATTGCCGTCTTGTATCTCCTCAACAGCTTCTTCGGTTTCGTCTTCTGTGTAGGGCCGTCCAATGTTGGCAAGTCGTCTGCCAAGCAGTCCAGCCAACATGTCCAGGTTAGACCCGGTAATGGGGCTCACCTTGACCAGTATTTCCAGAACCTCGTTGATTGCCTGTATTGTAACGGCAATCTCAGGATCCAGGAAAGCTAGGCCCTGAAGTTTGTCCCTGATGGCTGCGGCAGGCCGAAGCGCCTTGCGAGTAACCTCTTTTTTGCCAACAAGAGATGCCTCATATGCTGTTTTAGCGTGCAACCGTATTTCGTGGTACAGCTGTGCGAGCATACCGTTCGCTTCTTCGTCCAGGCCTTCGTTTTTGTCTTCCATGCCTTCGGGTGAACCTACAGCGATGGGAGCGAAATTGAAGTGCATGGCCGCGTCGATGGTGCTTGCCGGTTCAACAGCTGCTCTGATGACAGCCGCCCATTCAGGGGGATTTTCTGAAATCCATTTATTGATTTCTTTGTCATAGTTGGACAGTAGAGTGTCTTTCGCTTCTATAAACCTCCTCTTTATGTCCTTGAGGTCTTCAGCCAGGCTGTCAATACCTTCTTTGGGGATAGCATAACCTCCCAAAAAACGGATACCTTTGGCCAAGCAGATTCGTTCAGCCTCCTTCTTGAGGGCTATGAACGGATTCAATGCTTCCGGAGCAATGATCCGCTTCGTGCCCAACGAAGCCAGTGTTCCCGGGGGGAGCTTGTCCACCTCAATCCCATTGGCTGCCAGGTCCTCGGCGCGCAGTTTCTTGCGTCCAGACCAGAGCGAAGTGTTGAGTACGACTACGATGATGTTGTTGAGTGTTTGCACGTTGTTCTCCTTGTGTTGGCTACCCAAAAAAGGAGACTATTCCCCATCGGGGAAAAGTCTCCCCATGAGGGTGCGGGTTGTTGGTGGGTGTTTAGAAGTCCCAGGTAAGTGCTGTTTTGGAGACTTTGATTTTTACTGGTACTGGTTTGGGTTTCGTGGAAGGTTTGGCCGCAACCTTTGTTGTGCTCGGTTGAGGACGATTACGGCTTTGCACGGAATATCCGTTGGAAAGCTTTTCGTTTTCCCTTGCCGTAGCGTAAATGGTTGCAGCCGTCGGATTGGAAAAGTTTTTTTCTCTTTTCTGACCCATTTTGCCAATTGGGCCCCAGGAGAGAATGACTTTCGAGCCATAGACTTCAACAATCCAGAACTTCCCACCGGTTGGTCCACTGGTCTGTTTTTCCAGTAGGACAAAGTAGTCAGGGTTTGCCATGTTCTCTCCCTATTTTGTGGGGGCTGGTACATTGAAATGTGTCTGCACGAATATATGGAGTGCGCTCCGAACGTGCCGGTTCACTCCATTGCCAAAAGCCTTGTCAAAGGAATGGTAAATGGGAGAAATATCCGAACGTGCCCCGCTGAGCATCAGTTTCTTGCCCCAGCGAATAAGGTCCCTGATGGAAATTGGGCCTGGGCAATGGCCTTGTTCGTATGCCATGCGTATATCGCCGGCAACTTTGACCATTGCCGAAATTGCCATATCATCCATGGCAATGTGCGACTTCAGGATTTCCTCCTCTACTTCGGGTGCAGGATAACTCATCTCCCACTTCTCAAAGCGATTGAGCGTGGCAAGGTTGAAAATCTGGGTAGAAGCATAAATGTCACCCCCCTCCCCGTCTCCTCGTGTGTTCGCCGTTGCGATCATGAGGGTATGTTCGTGGGGATGTGCTATATACCCGTTATCGAGTGTAATAGGCTTTTTCTCCAGGAGGCGGTGCAAACAAACGCCGACCTCGGGATTGAATCCATCAATTTCATCGAAAATGATCATCCATCCCTTTTCGTAAGCCTCGATCAGCAAACCAGGCTTGAATACGGTCGAGCCGTTTTCGAGCCATATTCTCCCGAGAACTTCTCCAGGTTCAGCGTCTTTCCGGCCAGTGACGATTATCGTCGGAGCATTCAGGCCGGCGCCAAGTTGGATTGCCATTTCGGTTTTTCCGCAACCAGTTGGTCCAGTAATCCAGAGGGGGTCAGGGCTTGACTCTGACATCCACTCCATAAGATCCTTAACCAAAGACTTGTCCCACACGTATTTGGCCTTGTTGGGTGCAAGCGGGTGTCCTGCCACAAATCCAGTGACAGGCATTTTTGACGGAATACCGAATACTTCTTCAACTGTGAGTTTGGTGATTGTTGCTGCGGCATTAGCAGCTGTGGTGGTTTTTTTCACGATCTGTCTCCTTTTGGTGAGGGGGAGACAGGAATCCCGTTAGGGAGTTTCATGTCTCCCCTACGGGTTTAGTGTTTTAACTTATTTAGTTAGTTGTTTGTAGCAATGCTGCTTAGTCCTCGATGAGTTCATGTACAACAATGCTCACAACAACTACTACTAGAAAAACCATAAACATAGATGCGTATAAAAGCATATATGCTTTCCTTTGTGGTTTTAGTAATCTGTTCTTTTAATGTTGAAGTTGATGTTAATTCCATTTTTCGCAGAAAAGCCAAGCGATGAAAAGAGCCAATGCTACGTTAGCGTCACTTCCAGTAGGCATTTCCATCATCCTTCAGAGCTGTGAGCACTGTGCCGATCAAAATGATCGCAAAAGCGCCAATGTAGTTCATTGATAACCTCCTGTGTTATCCAATTAGTGAAAGAGCCTCCCCAACATCCAGCAACATTGCAGACCGAACAGTTGGCTCTGCGGTGTTTCCCAGTTCCAATGATGCCTTGACGCGCACAAGCGTTTCAATCATTCGTTGTACCCTGGGCGAAAATGGGGGGGGCGGTGTGTTAATTACATCATGAATTGCCGGCAACAGATCAGGGCTGAACAGTTCTTCAAGGTTTCCACTTTTGGCGATCATCCCTCTAACTTCCGGGATCTTTTCCGCCATGTAAAAGAGACCTCGCTCCAATCGTTCGAGTCGATGGAGCTTCTTGTGAATGGGTGACATTTCGGCACCTGACTCTTTCAGATAATCAAGCCCAGTCATCGACCTGATTTCGTTGAAAGATTCACCAGATTTGAAAAAACTGTCCGGATCTTGATCCTCGGTAAGAAGGTAGGCAGTTACAGTAAACTCCTCCTTGAGTGCCAGCAGCGTTGCTTTTTGCAAGGCTTTTTTGCCAGCTGCATCTCCGTCAAACATGAAATTAACTCGTGTGCAGTAGCGCCGAAGAACCGCGGCATGTTCCTTTGTGAACGCAGTACCGCAAGTGGCTACTGTGTTCAGGATTCCAGCCGATATCATTGCTATTGCATCAAAATAACCTTCAACTACGTAGACCTCACCAGTTTCCTGGATGGCCTGAATTGCTGTGTCAATTCCGTAGAGCGTAGCTTCCTTCTTGTAAAGGGGAGACTCTGGAGAATTGACATACTTCAGGGTTTTGATTTTATCTGTTCTCCGACCTGCGAAAGCAATCACTCGCCCTCGATCATCACGGATAGGGAACATGACTCGCCCCCAGAAACAATCTTTGTAGGGTCCGTTTTCCTCTCTTCGTATCAGGCCGGCTTTTTCGGCAGCCCAAAAAGGAACTCCTGATTTATCGAGATAATCGACCAGGGCTCTTCCTCCTTTTGGAGCATATCCGATTCCATGTCTTTCAACTTCATACGGTGTGAGACGGGAATCTGCATATGCCCGGCCACCATTTCGATTTTCTGATAGTCCTTGTTGGAAAAAGTATTGCGCTTTTGCCAGGGCATGAAGCATGGCTTTGCGCTCCTTTTCTTCCTTGGTTTCGCCCTGAGGGATGGTTATACCCACACGGCGAGCCAAAAGCGCCAAAGCATCAGGGAACTTGATTCCGTCCCGAAGCATGAAGAACTTTGCAACATCGCCTCCATCATTGCACTGGCCGAAACAATGCCATGTGCCACGGGAGGGGTTGACTGTGAAGGAAGGAGTTTTTTCGTTGTGAAAAGGGCAGCAGGCCTTATACGTGGTACCTGCTTTGGTTAAAGGAATGACTTCGCCTATGAGCTGGACAATATTCTGGCCGGCTCTGTCGAGGATTTCCTTTTTGATATCATCAGGGATTCTCATACTTATCTCCGAGATTGGTTTAGTTCCGCCAGGCAGAGATGATGCGTGGACGCCCATCATCTGCCATCTTTGCAACCAGCGTCACTTGAGCCTGTTTGAATACGATCCGTAAGGGAGTTGTATTCAGCAGACCGGTGACCATCGGCAACAGACTGAGTGCTTCAACAGGAACTTCTCGTTGGAGCATCCTATTTGCTGCATGCAAGCTCAGGGACAGAGTGCTCCTCTTCATATCGGCACCTCCTCGACAGCCAATTGAATGGGGGGAATTTCTACCTCCATTTCGGGCTGCTCGCTGGTGAATGCTGAAACGCAAACAACAGCGAAGATGAAAGCCATTACGATCGAGTAGATGACCGTACGGAACAGCTGTCTTCTGTTTTCCTTCTTGGCTTCGACAATCCTGAGGAAATGCTGCAGATCCTGAGCAATTACTCTGTTCATGCTTGCTTCTATTGAACGATTCATATTCATTTCTCCTTTACGCACCCCGTCCTCTGTAGACAGAGAACCCCATCAGGGAGTGCGTTGTTCATCCCCTGGTGAGTGGAGGTTCGTAAGGATCACGAATCTTGTTTGGTGGCTTTTGCTGCTTTCTTTGTGATTGTTCTAACTTGCAGCTTGGTTGAACCAGCACGCGGTTTGAGGCAGGCCAAGTAAACATCAGGATACAGGCACTGTAATTTCTCGGTATCGATCATTTCTGAATCGTTTGAAGTCGTTACAGTTATGCCAATACCATCGGACATACCTTTGAAGCGCTTGCCGGTGTAGCCCAGAATTTCGAGTTTAAGAGCATCTGTCTTGCCCTTTATTCTCTTCGATTGGGCAACAAGTGCGAGATACTTTTTTGCGGTATCAAGAACATCAGGTGGAATAACTACTTCCGGTAGCTGATGTGCGGGACATGCATCATAACAATGGCACCATGGACACAGAAAACTTGGCTCAGGATCCGGCAGTTCATTGTTCTGAACGCTTTGCCAGATTTTATCTGCTCGTCGCTCGCTTTCCGTATAAATGGCCTTCATTTCGGGTGAATCAGCGTTGTGGCCATTACGTACGTCCCATTCTGCGGCGTTTATATCCACATAAAGAACGCATCCTTCAATAACGACCTCAGCTGGTGTGACTTGACGTAATAACCCCATCTGTAATCCAAGTTGGTCGAGATGGGATGAACGTGTTTCCTCGGGAATGCCGTTGACTGACTTCATTTCAACAACATAGATTCTCTTGGCGGAATAAAACACGAAGTCTATGTGCGCCTTTATGTGGGGCTTGGTTGGGTGCGTGATTTCGACTTCTTCTTTGAACGTTGCGTTGCCGGCCGTAAATATTTCGGCAAACATGTCCTGAACGGCATGCCCACGAAGAAATCTCAGTAGACTCTTGTTGTCATGAGTCACGTTGTTCATTTTCGCATCAACCGCTTTACGAAGGCACTGGCTCACATCTGATCCGCCGACATACTGCGAACGGTCTCCAAGGTGGGCAGAGCTTGTGGTGTTAAGCGTTTGCAGGGATTTCGTGAGGAAATCATTGAATTTTGAACTCATTGTTGTTTGTCTCCTTGTCTGAGTAGTGCCCAGCAAGAAGACAAATCACCCCATACAGGGATAAGATGCTCCCTGCTGGAGGTTACAATTCGTTTTTTGTGATTAGATTAGACCAAGATTTCTTGCCTCAACTTGCGCCTTTTGTCTGAAACTATGGGCGCATTCCCTTGCTTCAGTCTGTGTTGAGAATTTGTAAGCACCATCTTCGGGACGCGAAACTATCTTGCCTCGAAGTTTGCCAACGAATGAGGTTACGAAATTTCCATCTTCGATCTGGGTGATTGTTCCGACAGTTATTCGTTTGGCTGTCGCATAAAAAATGAGCTTTTTTTGGTAAACTGTGACCATATTTATCCTTTCTTATGCGGCTTTTCGTCGCTTGGTTGGTTCTCGGTAAAAAATGCCAAATAGAGTTATTTCGAGTAGACCTTTTTCCTGCATCTCCTCAAAAATATGCTTTGGCACCTCCTGTTCCTTCTCCCGGCCCTCTTCCGTAAAAATGACTCGGAAGGTTTCCTCTTTTGCTGCCTGCGGAGTGGTGGGTGGAGCAGGAATACTGGTCAATGGCGTGATGGTGGGAAGCGTGGGTAAAACGAAGTTGCCTGGCCGGACCTTGGCATTTTCGGTTTTGGTCATCTTCTTTAGCAGGGCGCTCGGGTCCTGGTAATCGAAGCAACCTTCCTTGAGTGCCTTGGTGATCATGGCTGAGAAACTTTGATTCCCGCTAGTGCATTCTGCTGGATCGATGTCAGGGGTTTCTCCTTCCGCAAGTTTGGCGATCATTCTCTTCTCCAGGGTGTATGCGAGTTGAGCCTCCTGGATGGGCGAAGAAGTGAGATACCAATAGCGACAAGGGCGAACTTCACCAAACTGGGCTCTATGGATATCGGCTGTATTTACTCGCCGGATCCTTCCTTCCCCCTGCTCTGCTAACCTGGTGTTATCGGTATAGTCGTACCAGAGCAGATTGTTGAATTGGGAAAGATTGAGTCCTGTTGCGACCCGGTGAAAGGAAACAATTACGATCTGTGCTTTGGCCTTGGTAAACCATTGCACGAGGTTGGTGGGAGATATGGAATCTGGAAGAACCTCAAGCGATAGGCCTGGGAACTTCGAGACAAGAATCCTCTTCAGTGGTGCACGCATGTCGATTTTTTGCGTATTACCTGTATAAACAAGCATACGCTCACCACGATCCATTACTCCTTGGACGATTTCAACTAGCCGCTCTTCTTTCTCAAGGAGTTCGGAAACATCCTTTCGATATAACGTACCGAGCAGCTCACCTCGCAAGCGAAGTTCATCGTTAGCGTGTCTAAAGGTGTCTGAAACCCTCAAAAATGCCTGGGTTCTGACACTCGCAACCGCCATCCTGTCTTCAGGGGGCAGTTCAGCATTATCAATGATTTTATTGATAGTTATCGTGCAATCCTCGACTTCATCATGAGGAGCACATTTTATGACCTCCCTTTCGACTGGCGGTAAATCGTCGAAATCCTCAGAGTCGACGTTGATAAAATTGGGTAGAGTGTAAATCAGGGTGGCTGGCGAGATGCCTGCGGTGTCATACGTGGCAACTCGTTCCGAATCACGGTGACGGTTTCTCTCGTCCGTTTTCCTGACTTCCTTGAATGCCCCAAACTTCGCTTGGAACTCCGTTGATGACTTCATATCCCATCCTGCTGTTCTCATCTGTACAGGATTGATGCCCCAGCACAGATTGTAGAGTGACTTGGCCATTCCATTGGTAACGGTGGCGGTCAAGCAGAGCACCCGTTTTGCAGAAGCTGCAAGCCGGATGAACGCGGTACCCTGATTGCTCATAAGGTTGGCCGCATTGTGGGCTTCGTCGAAGATTGCAAGGTCAAAAGGAATCTTTTTGAGGAACTTGATGTACGGCAACTGTTTGTTATGTGACTTGACTTCAACAGATGATCCACGTTCCTCTATATCCCGTATCCATTTTTTGTAGCGTAGGAATGGACGCTTATTCTCGGGAATATAAGTAAAAAGCGCCGAGCCACACATGCTGCAGTGCTCTTTGTCGCTTTTGCGGAGTTTCTCTGCCGGCCAACCACATTCTATGCAGGCCTGCGTATATTTGATGCCTTCGCTTGTGCGTACCTTTGCTGTTTTCGTGATGGTCACGAACTCAGGGTGCATGCGTAAACGGGTGTAGGCGATGAGATAGAGGCCTTTGGGCCGGTTTTGAGTCAACTCACGCATCTTTTCCCATGAGTCAATCACGTGGACGTCAAACTCCTCGTTTTCGTACTCTTTGACCATCTGTGGGACTAGGTGCGGTTCCGTCGTCATGATAGTTCTCTTGGCGCCGGAGATGTACTTGACTGCCTTGGCCATCCAGGTTTTGCCTGTACCCGTGTTGGCACGAATTGCAATCCCCTTTCGACCAGAAGCGTATGCCTTCATGACCGACCTTACTGCTTCTCGTTGAGGAGCTTTCAGGCCGATCTCATTCAGTTGTTCTGCCAGAAATTCCTCATCTTGGCCGATCTCGTGAAGAGGCTTATACATCTTGTTGAACTTCTTCAATAATATCGTGGATAATTGAGAGTTTAGGTCTACATAGTCAAACCCAAATTCTCGGGCAGCTTTGATTCCACCCGTAATATCCATCAGGAAAGTTTCCACAGTAGGTTTGTAAACTGTGGTCTGGGTTTTGATTCCAGAGTCATCATCATAAGAATCATATGATTCTGGTTTCTGGACAATCATGTACTTGGCCAGATAGTGTGTACCGTTGATGGTTACAGACTCGATCTGGCTGTTCATGGCAGCTAGTTGGACTGCGTGGGCTGTGCGGAGAGTTGAGGCGGGCTGAATGCTGCTGTCGTAACTGGTCGGGTAACGCTTGTCCAGAACGCTGCTTGTAGCTTTTTCTAGCCGTTCCTCACAATCCATGTAGAACTCAGACAGATCCTTGCACTGCAACAGAGGGTGAGCGCCACTATTTGACCGAATATTAATGGTCACAGCCGTGGGTTTTTGCCAATGTCGCAGTATTGGATCTTCCTGTGTGTTGTCCAAGTTATCGTAGATTGTCGTTTTTGAACGATAATTGCTTATCGCTTCGTTGTGATCATTCTTTTTAAGAAATACAACGACTTGCTTGAAGGCATCATGCTCTTCTGAACGATACGCGTACCTCCAGGAGAAATTGCCTCGCAGAACGTCGATCAGTTTCCCTTTCAACTCGTATTCAGGAATGATCAGTACCATTGCACCACGGTACGAAAGCATGGGTGCGGCCTTATCTATCCAGGATACAAGCTCTCCCGTATTTTTATTGTACGGGGGGTTGAGTAGGATGAGATCGAACGAACCACTTGTGGTTGTTTCAAAGAATGAAGCATTGATTTTCTGGTCAACTCCGCGAATCTTTGTACAGCGATCCAAATCAAGCTCGACCGCATACGATAAGACACGAGGGTTTTTAATCTGGGAACCTTCCGCTATCCTCTTTGCGTAACGAACCATGCTGTGAAGAAACAATCCTTCTCCAGCGCAAGGGTCAAAGAGGGTAATTGGCCTTTCCTCAACGCTTCGTTGATCATACCCGAAGTCTATCTTGACCACGGATTTGATCATTTCTACGTCTCTGGGAAAAGTCGGATAATATCCCTTTGCCAGTTCGTTTCCTTTGATGCGTGAATGTGAATTGACTCCTGCTGTTAAGTCCATGTCTGATGCACTCCTTGTGGAGGGGTAGGCAGACACGGTATTCCCTTTGCCGGGGAAAGTGTCTTGCCTGCCCCGGGGGGTTACTTAACGAGTTTGTTGTGATCTGTTTTTATTTACGAGAGGGCTCACTGTGTACCGCCGCTTTTTGTTTCTGTTATTTCTACTTCAAGATCAGCAGTAGAAGCGGGAAGTACGAAATCACCTGATTCAACATGTTGCTGAACTACTTCAGAAACGTTTTCGACGGTGAGATAGCATTTCTTCGCACCAATCGTGGGTTCTATTTCCGTAGCTAACGAAAATATCTTCTTGTACCAATCGCAATGAACAAACTGCTGCTGGTCAAGTGTTCTGGCGTAGATGTTGTAGCATTCAGCAATGCTGTTGGCGATTATGTATCTGTCAACTTGGGAAGTAACGAGATACAGTCCTGTGTAGCCATGATCTAATTTTGGAATCAGTGTCAAGTTCGGGGAACAAACAACTTTGTCAACCACATGATCTCCAGTATCCAAGCTCGACCCACCATCTGTGAGAAGATGAGAAAAAGCCCGGATCTCCTGAGTCGGCCCAAAAGCGGTGAAAAACACAACGCTATTTCCGTGCAGAATCAGGTTAGTACAAAAGACTGTGGCGCTAGTTCGTTTGCCTGTGATTGAAATGGGTGTTGGCATGATGCTGTCTCCTTTCGCGAAAAAGCGTCGGGGAGACAGATCAACCCCATGATGGGAGAATGATTGTCTCCCCGGGGTTTAGGGTGATGGGATGATGACGGTTTTAGTTAGACAATCCAGGCCTTCAGCTTCGAGTCCCACTTAAACTTCTGGTCTTTCAACCAGGCTCGGGCGCTAGCGTCAGAGAATTCGGGGAAAGCATAAATCTTCCCATCATCTTTGACTTCGTGCTTGATCTTCTTCCCGGAAAGGTATCCGAGAATATCGTCGCGAGAGCTGGGGGAACCACTCGAGGCATTATTTGCTCTTGAGTCGTTTGAACCAGGTGCTGGTGTAGCCTCTGCTGTGCTGTTGTTCGGGGTTCTGGTGGTAGGTCTGGAAGAAGCAGGTTGCTGGTTTTCTCCTTGTTCTTCAACAGGGTTCGGGGCTGGATTAGGATTCAAATCATTTTCATAATCCTCATCCAAATCCTGCGTGAAAATGTCTGATGCCGCGGTAGATGTCAGAATAGCATCGACCAGACCGCGTTTCTTGGCCATCTTCAGGCAAGTATTGTAACAATCGGCGATATTTTCGTTTTCAACACGTTCACCGTTCTGAAAAATATAATAACTGTCGATTACTTTTTTTGCCGTAAAGCCTTTTCCACCCAACAGTTCCTGTGCCTTCTGGGGATTGGAACTACGAAGATTCCAATATTCCCTCGGCACCATTCGTCCGGTGTTTTTCCCTTCAGAACGATAACGATACTTGGCCTCCATTGTGCTGCAGGAGCCCACACCAGTACCGAGTCGCTGGCCTGTGGGGGAGTAGATGGTTACCTTCACCCGATATTCGCGGTGAAAGTTTGGCATCTCATCGATCGAAACCTCCAGGTCATTGGAAAGCCTGAACGTGAGCATTAGCTTTTCTGCCCCCGGTTTAAGGAGAACTTTTTTGTCTCCACAACCTGGGATTGTGCCGTAGTGTTCCCCTGCTTGCATGACTTCTTTCATGATCTTCTGGATCAGGTTGACCTGTTGCTTGACTTCAGTCAGATCAGCTGCCAACGAAGTCAGGGTTGAGGGGGCGGCTGCGGGATAGGGGATTACGTTTGCGAGTGATTTTGTCATGTCTATCTATCTCCTTGGGGGTAAATTACCCTTCAAAGGAGACAGATATCCCACAGGGGGATTTTGTCTCCCCTGAAGGGTTTGTTACTTATTTTGGAATCAGTTACTGTCGCTTTTATTTAGATATCCGTACATTCCTTTGTAATACAAAGGTGTATCTCAGAATGGAATATCCTGATCCTCGAATTTGTCTGACGCACCGCTTTTGTTGCCACCACTATTATTGCTTGTCGATCCATCAGTGTTGCTGTTGTTGCGATCGCCCTTGGGGGAGAGCATTTGCAGTTTCTCGCCCACAATTTCGGTGGTATAGCGCTTGATGCCGTCCTTTTCGTATTCCCTGGTCTGTAAACGACCCTCAATATAGACCGACTTTCCCTTGGAAAGATACTCGCCGGCAATTTCAGCTTGGCGAGCCCAAAAAACCACTCGATGCCACTCGGTACGATCTTCCCACTCACCGCTGCTATTCTTGGTTTTTTCGGTGGTGGCAACGCTCAGGCTAGCAACTGCTGTGCCTGAACTGGTGTAACGTACTTCCGGGTCTTTTCCGAGTGCTGCAATCAACATAACTTTGTTCAAGCTGGCCATAATCCATCTCCTTTTCGTGTTTTGTACACTCAGGAGACGCAAAAACCCCAGATGGGAGTTATTTGTCTCCCGGTGTGGGGTTAATGAAATAGGCGATCACTCGAAAGTGTCACCCTGATGGTTGAGTCTGTTTTATTGACTATTTTTTTCTTGCAGCATAGATACCGCTTAACAATTCCCCAGCCCAGTCAGCGATTGCGATACGATCACGAATTGCATCAGGATTTGGGAATATGCCGCCCTGGAATCCCGCTTCTGACAAATCCTCACCATACTCTTTGACAAGGTATCGGTTGAAGATATGCAGATCGCTGATCATGGCGTCATGTGCAAATCGCCTTGATCTATCGAGATCTTCGGTCAGGGCCTTTAGTTCTTCGGATTCCAAACGAAATCTTGCGGTCTGAAGCCTGTTTTCCATCTCCACGACCTTGCCAAAGTACCTTGTTGCGGCATCTATAAGTCCTTCGAGAAGTCTAACTGCGACTTCATCCGACTTGATGATGCTACAGACTGCTTTGTACCGTTCCATTACTTCCTCCGATCCCTTGATGTGGCTGGATACGAAGGATAGCACATTGGAAGGTACTTTTCTTTGAAGATTTTGCATCATGCCTCCTTTCGAGTGTGTGCTCTACGGGAGACAAATCACCCTTGTGGGAGTGTTTTGATCTCCCGCGAGGTGTTGCAGATGATAATTTTGGATCTTGATTTGGTTTGTCCGTCGCTTGTAAGGCTTGTCACGGAAGTGAAACGCAAAAACCCGAACTGGCAAATGCCTGGTCGGGTCAATAAAAAGGGGGCACCAATTCATTCTTGAGAAAAGGCGCACCTATAGTGTTGCTGTTTAAAGTCGCTTATACCCTAAGAGACTGTTCTGAATCGACCTGTGAGGGGGCAGAATGGCCCGGGGTCACAGTGAAAAACGTCCTCTGCCGAGGGTGCTTCTGTTCAGGGCTTTCCTGAACAGTTTGTCCGTGGCGCAGAAAGCGACATGGAGTTCCTTGAAAAAAGGAGATAGAAAAGTGAGTCAATATTAACCATCAAAATTATGAGTGTCAAGTTTTTTTGCCTAGCAAGAGGCAGTGCGGCAGGGTTTTTATTGAAGAGCAATGGACAAGCCAGCCTACTCAATCATATGACATGAGTCAGTAAGACCAGGGCTTGAAGCTGTTGCATTTAGCTAGAACTTTGAATGGAAAATTTGGCGTTTTCGGTCCCAATAGGGGTCGTCAAACACGTCTGCATCATAAGGGGTCACCACAGAAAACGGATTATAAAGCACGTTAAGGATTTTGAAATGGCCGCAACGGTCTAAATTTACTTTTATCTGTCTTTTTGGATGATTTCCATATGTAGTCACCTGTCAGGTTGATGTGTTCCCATCCCAGAGGAGACAAATTACCGAGCAGGATGTCGTCGATTACTTTGCCATTTTCCTTAAAAGTCTGGATGGCTTTTTCAAGATAAACCGTATTCCAAAGAATGATTGCAGCGACCACCAGATTAAGACCACTTGCCCGATAACGCTGATGCTCGAAACTACGATCACGCATTTCTCCCAATCGATTGAAAAACACAGCACGCGCCAATGCGTTTTTGGCCTCCCCTTTATTTAATCCAGCATTGACCCGACGCCTCAATTCAACATCCTGTAACCAATCCAAAGTGAACAAAGTTCTTTCTATTTTCCCCAGCTCACGGAGAGCAACGGCTAAGCCATTCTGCCTTGGATAACTTCCGATCTTTCTCAGAAGCAATGAAGCTGTAACCACTCCATTTTTGATCGATGCGGCAGATCTCAAGATATCATCCCAATGACTCTGTATTTGCCGAATATTCAAAGCACCACCTATCAGCGAATCAATTGCTGCATATTTGATCTTGCCATCAGGGATGTACAATTTCTTTTCAGCAAGATCACGAATACGAGGAGCGAATCGGAAACCAAGCAAATGCATCAATGCAAATACATGATCGGTGAAACCCGCAGTATCAGTATAATGCTCCTCAATCTGTAAATCGGACTCATGATACAATAGTCCATCCAAGACATGCGTGGCATCGCGAACTCCGACATTGATGACCTTCGTGTGGAAAGGAGCATATTGGTCGGAAATATGCGTATAGAATAATACCCCAGGTTCATTGCCATATTTAGGGTTGACTTGGCCGGTGTCAATGGTAGTGCAATAATGTCCCAAAAGCGGTAACGAAAAGTGTACCACCCTGGAAGCAGTGGTATCCCTTCTTATGAAAGGAGGGGTGCCCATGATTTCCACGGAGGTAGTTATGGACATAGCCGCACTCAAACGCTCCGGCCACAGTATCCGATGGATCGCACGCAAGCTGGGCATTCATCGCAAGACTGTGAAGAAGTATCTCGAAAGCAACTCTTTCCCCGCATATCACCGGAAAGACACCAAACCATCCATCCTTGAACCGTATCACCAGATCATCCGGGATTTTCTCGATGAGGATGAATATCAGGCCACCTGGATACTCACCCGCATCAAAAGGATGGGGTATTCCGGCAGTTACGATACCCTCAAGGTATTCGTCCGCTCCATCAAGGAACAGAAGCGTCGCATTGCTTATCAGCGCTTCGAAACGGAGCCCGGTCTCCAGGCCCAGGTTGACTGGGGAGATTTCAAGGTGGTCGATTCCACGGGAAAGACCACACCCCTTTACGCCTTCGTAATGGTCCTGGGATTTTCCCGGGCCATGTACGTCGAATTCGTTGAACGATGCACCCTGGAGGCGTTCATGGACTGTCACCTCCGGGCATTTCGCCACCTCAAGGGCGTTCCCGCCGAAATCCTCTACGACAACATGAAGCAGGTCGTCGTGGGCCGGGAGAATGGCCGGCCGGTGTTCAACACCGAATTCCTCCATTTTGCCAGGCACTACGGTTTTACGCCCCGCCTCTGCCCTCCCTACAGCCCCTGGGTAAAGGGAAAGGTCGAACGCCCCATGCACTATGTGCGGGAAAGCTTCTGGCGGGGGTATGGATTCCATTCTCTGGAAGAGACCAATCAGGATGTTGCTGCCTGGATCGCGGAGACCGCCCACCAGCGTATCCACGGTACCCACCGTCAGCAGGTTCAGGCTCGCTGGGAGCAGGAACAGCCCTGCCTGGGAGCGCTACCGCCCTCCGAGTACGACACATCCCTCAAGTATTTTCGCAAGGTCTATAAGGACTGCCTGCTCTCCTTTGGCGGCAACCGCTACTACGTTCCCTACCAGGCCGCGGGGAGAAAGGTCCTTTTGAAGGTCAAGGCCAGCGTCATTCGGATCTATCACGATGACGAACTGCTGGCCCTGTACCAGATTCCGGAGATCAACGGGCAGACCATCGGCATTCCTGACAAACCGCCACCCCGGACTCCCCGGCAGACCCCGCGCTATGGTCAGGACCGGGGGATGGCCACCCGTGGTCTCACGACCGGAACGCTCTACCCCGAAGTCTACCGTCGCCCTCTGGAAGAGTATGACCGCTACGCCGCCGGAGGTGCCCCATGGAACAGCTGACCTATGAGCGCCTCCAGGACAACCTGAAACGGCTGAAGCTCTTCAAGGCGGTGGAAATCCTTGACGATGTCGCCACCATCACCCAGAGCGATGGGAGCTCTCACCTTGCCTTTCTTGACCGACTCCTGGAGGAAGAAGTGGCGGCAAAGGACAAGCGCCGCGTGGATACCGCCATGAAGATAGCCGGTCTTCCCATGGCCAAGACCATCGAGGAGTACGACTTCACCTTCCACCCCCATCTGGACAAGAAAGCGGTGATGGAACTCTTCGATCTGACCTTTCTGGCCAAACACGAAAATGTCATCTTCCTGGGACCGCCGGGAGTGGGTAAGACCCACCTCGCCATCGCCCTGGCAATCAAGGCCTGCTATCACGGCTTCAAGGTTTACTTCACCACCATGCACACCCTGATCGCCAAGCTGAAGGAGAGTCAGGCCAAGGGAAAGGCCTATCTCAACTCAAGCCTGGTGATCGTCGATGAAGTTGGCTACCTGCCGGTCAACAATCAGGAAGCCTACCTCTTCTTCCAGTTCATCTCCTACCGCTACGAGAAAAGCTCGACCATCATCACCTCCAACAAGAGCTTCTCCGATTGGCAGGAACTCTTCGGAGACCAGGTCATTGCTTCGGCCATCCTGGACCGACTGCTTCACCACAGCAAGGTGGTCAACATCAAAGGGCACAGCTACCGGTTACAGGGACATGCCTTCGCCAAGCAACTCTCTCAGAAAGGAGGTGAATCCATTTCAACAACACCTGATTGAGGCGCTTCTCCAACCAGCAGGGTGGTACACTTTTCAATTCCCGAAACTGGTACACTTTTACGTCCCCATTGACAGCCGGTGCGTTCAGCATGCCCACCGGCCTTGAATCGCTGTCCGTCTGAAGATGATGTCGTGCCATCTCCCCAATTCGCAGAAAAAGGATGCCGGTTCTGTTTGTTTACCAAATCTGCCAAGGCAGCTGAATACGTTTCATCACGGATATACCAGGCTTGAAGCCATGAAAGCTTCTGGTAGGTGGTGCCGGGGCAAGACTCAACCATTTTGCTGAGCCCGAGGTTGATTGCATCAGCCAGAATCGTCGTCAGTAGCAAGGTTTTGTCTTTGGCCTCGCTACCACTTTTTACGTGAGAGAAATGGCGGGTAAAGCCGGTCCAATCATCCACCTCCTGTAATAGTTCGGTAATCTTGACGTGCGGCAATAGTTCATATGCCTGTCTCATCAAGCTGTTTGCCTCTTCCGGAACTGCATTTGTCAGAGGTGAAATCCGCAAGCCAGAATTGCCGATGGTTGCCTCCGGAAGTTCGTCATTTGCGGCCAATTGGTTTACCGTTTCCAGTTTTTGTGTCAGTAGTTGCATCCGGCTATTAAGGTAACGTTCACAATCACAGTCAATAGCCAAACCCAGGCTTTCAGCTTTTTTAAGCTCCGAATATCTGTCCGCAGGCAGCAGGTATTCATTGAAATCTTTGAACTGACTGGAACCATGTACCCAGACATCCCCAGAACGAAGGGAGTTCTTCAGTTCAGATAGTAAGCAGAGTTCATAATATCGCCTATTCACACCTTCATCCGTAAACACCAACGGCTTCCAACGCTTACGAACAAAGCCTGTGGGAGCGTCATCCGGTATTTTACGCATGTTGGCAGCATTTAACCGCTTTAGTGTTTCAATGGCTTCGAGTATTTCTCTGGCTGCAGGAGTTGAACTCAGTTGGAGCGTTTCCAGAAAAACCGGTGCATAGCGACGAATCTGAGAGTAGTGGTCGCCGACCAGGTGCAGGTAATCGAAATCCTCTGGCTGGGAAAGTGATTGGGCTTCAGTAATGCTTTTAGCAAACGTGTCCCAAGGAATAATATTTTCAATGGCGGCGAAAGGATCTGAGCCGTTCTGTTTAGCCTGAATCAATGCTTGCCCAATCCTCCAGAGCAATCTGACTTTGTCATTGATTTCTTTGCCGGATTGCTGGAATTGCTGTTCATGACTGCGTTTGGCTCGGCTGAATAAACTGCCGATAATACGATCGTTCAATTCGATGATTTCATCGGTAATGGTTGCTTGCAGTTCCAGAACAAGGGCTGTGAGTGTTGCGTAGCGGCGGTTCTGTTCAAACTTCCCCAGATCTGCTGGGGTCATTTGCCGGCCTTCCCTGGCAATTTTCAATAACCGGTTCTGGTGGATTACTTTTTCCAACCCATCTGGCAAACCAAGTTCACGTGTTGCTTGCAAACGCTCAATATGTTCAAGGATATGCCGAGCCTTGGCTGATCCCGTCGGCTGTCGCAGCCATGACAGCATGGTTACTTTCGATTCGGGCTTGAGGCTCAGTAGTGTGTCGAGATTTTGGAGTTGTGCCTTGGAAAGTTGCTCTGTGAGAGCAGCATAAATTCGCCGTGTTGATTTAGTAATGGCCTCGGCACAGATACGTTCTATGACATTAATTGTAGGCAAAAGGATGGACTGGCCACGCAAATACCGCATAAGCGCCTCAACAAGCACAATTCCCTTGTCAGTTTGCCAGGCGATAGATTCAAGGCTTTCTACAGCTACTGGATAGTCTTCAGTGCCAAAAGTTTTAAATTTAAAAACAGTCTGCAATTCTACAAGATGTTCTCGTCTTGTCTGGAAACGCTGGCCATATTCTTTCCATTTGTCGGTTGACTCGTTAAGTTGTCTTGCAACGAATTTCAAAAGTGCGGTATGGGGGATTTCATCTGTACCGAGAATTATTCCTGGGTATCTCATGTAACAAAGCTGGACGGCAAAACCAATCCTATTTGCAGCTCCTCGGTGCTGCCGGATAATGGTGAGGTCGGATTCGCTGAAGAAATAATGCTGAATCAAATCCTCTTTACTGTCTGGAGGCACCAGTAGGTTTTCTCGTTCTGAGTCGGTGAGAATCGAGCGGCGAGGCATAGAGACTCCTTATCGAAAACGTTCGTTTATGATAATCACTTTTTTTAGTTAGTCTGAATACATAAATTCAATGTGTTACAATTATCAAAAACCATTCTTGAAATACTATTCTCGTTTTGTTATCGTTGCAACGAATTTTGAGAATCTTGGCACTATTGGAGGCAGATCAATGTTAGTTGGTTATGCTCGTGTTTCAACCCTGGATCAAAACTTGGATTTGCAGCTTAGTGCGCTCACCCAAGCAGGATGCGGTAAAATATATGAAGACCAAATAAGTGGAACTCGTGCCGAGCGCCCAGGCTTAACACTGACGTTGGAGGTGTTGCGGGATGGTGACACGCTTGTCGTGTGGAAGCTCGATCGCTTAGGGCGAAGCGTCAAGGGGTTGATCGATCTCATCACCGAACTGGAGAAACGGGGAGTTAATTTCAAGAGTCTCACAGACAGCATTGATACCGGCACTCCGTCTGGACGTTTTTTCTTCCATGTGATGGCGAGTCTGGCGCAAATGGAGCGAGAGCTGATCGTTGAACGAACCAGAGCTGGATTAGTTGCCGCACGCAAAAATGGGAGAATTGGAGGACGTAAGCGTAAGATGACAGACAGCAAGATTGAATCTGCAAAGAAGCTCTTATCCTCTGGCGTTACCCCAAAAGAGGTCGCAGATAATCTTGGTATATCAATTCCTACGCTCTATCGTTGGATACCAGCATCATCAAACCACCAACTATCTTGATATATGTCCCCGTAGCATCGATTTCAAGGTCTTGATTGTCTTACAGAAGAATACATTTTTGTAGGGGGTACTCAATAATACGTGCATTATCAATCGCTATGCGCGTATTCAAATATCTCCATTTTTGTGTTCGCCTATAATGCGACCATCACTTACCTGGAAAATCCTGTCAAACCCCTCCACCATTCTGTGGTCATGGGTAACGACCAGAATTGCCGAATGGTTTTCAACAGCCAGGAGCTTAAGAAGGGCCATGACATTTTTCCCATTTTCAGTGTCTAGGGCAGCAGTTGGTTCATCGGCAAGGATTACTTTTGGCTTGTTGGCCAATGCCCGCGCAATGGCAACTCGCTGAGATTCCCCACCGGAAAGGGCTGACGGGTAATTGTTGAGTCGGTGCCCGAGATTGAGCGCATCCAGGAGCTCAGCGGAACGTTTTTGGGCCTCTTTGCGTCCCACCCCATTGATCTGCAGTGCTACCATCACGTTTTCCACAGCAGTCAGAAACGGGATCAGGTTGTGGGCCTGGAAGATAAATCCGAGTTTTTCACGGCGCATCCGTTTCAGGTCAATGCCGTTTTGCCATCCGGAATCGGCTACGGTTGTGCCGTCTATGACCACCTTGCCGCGTGTCGGCTCGTTAATCAGGCCAATACAGGTTAGAATAGTAGTCTTGCCAGAACCTGAAGGACCGAGGAAGGCGACCAACTCCCCAGGTTTGACCTGAAAGTTTGCATCTGATATGGCGGTTACCGCTGTTTCGCCTTTACCATATATTTTTGTGAGTTTTTCCACTTCTATCGCATACATAATTTAACCACCCAACGCTTCTGCCGGTTCGACACTAAGCGCCTTCCGTATGCCTACAAAGCTCGAAATCGTGCATATTGCTATGACAATGATAAAAAGCGATTGCAGGTCCAATGTTTCAAGAACGACCCGGCGAGGAAATTTTTCACTGGTTATCAGGATAAGCACATAACCGATACCGTAGGCAAGAATCCCCATCAACAATGACTGCTGAAGAATCATGCCAACTATTACCCGGTTCTGAGAGCCGATAAGTTTCAGCGTGGCAATGACCCTGATCTTGTCGAGGGTCGAGGTATAGATGATCAGGGAGATGATAACAGACGAAATGATAAGAAGTATGATGCTGAAAAGCCCTAATTGCATCCTGGCTTTTTCTATCATGCCTTTGGACAGTATTTTGGTTTGTTCTTCGTCGGAGATGGCTCGATAATGATTCCATCGCGATACCCGCTCCTGCACCTCTTTCAAATCCTTGCCGGGAGAGAGTTTTGCTATAACCGTATTTATCGTGTGGGTAGATTCGGTCACGTCAACGATGCTCTGTTTCATCAGCCGATTTTGAATCGGTGAAAGTGTCTTGTTTCCGTTCACTTGTGAGCCTATTTTTTCGCGGTTGTTACGTGTGGCATTATTGTCTTGCTTGAACTGAATTTCCTGCGCATCTGCAAGACTCACATATGCAACCGGATCGCCTCCTGAGGAAACGATCTTCCCGGTAATGCCGACCACTGTGTAGTCATGAATCCCCAGGTGTATTTTTTCACCGAGCGCCATCTTCATCGCTTCGGCAACAACCATTTCGTAATGTTTCTGGCGGATATCACGTCCTGCAATGATTTCCGGCGGCCCGCCAAAGCTGTTCAAGTCGTATCCCATCAAAAAAAAGCGAAACGGTTTGGCATTACGTTCTATCTGAATAGTCTGAAATGCGAGCGGGGCTACCTGCAACACTCCCGGAATAGCGGCGATACGGTATTTGATCTCCTCAGGAATGCGCGAACTCTCGGCAAAGGGACCATTAGTGCCCTGCTGAACAACCCAGATATCCGCCTTGTTAACATTGAGGATTGACAGCGAGTCTGCTATCAAACCACGATAGATCCCCCCCATACTTATGACCACTCCCAGGAGAAGGCCCAAGCCAATAGAGGTCAGAATAAATCTACCGAGGTTATATCTTATGTCCCGGATGGCGAGATTCATTGCAATCGTACCTTCTGTCCGTTACGAAATTTGGACATCACTGGTTGAGGGGCTACTACAATATTATCGTTAACATCAAGGCCACTTATAATCTCCGTAAAATTATTAGTATCTTCGATTCCGATAACAACTGGCTTAAACCTCAGCCTGCCGTTCTCTATTATCCAAACACCGCGTGTATTTTCCCTGGTTATCAGCGCGACTGATTGTAGAGAAGGTGCCGATGTTTTTGTTTCAGTAATAATGTAGACATCTGCTTGCTCCCCCAGCCTGAAATTGTTTAACGGAGGTGTAAAAGCCACATCCACCTCCAGCTCCTCAGTAACACGATCGCTCTGTCGTCCAATACGAGCCACTTGTCCGGGATATTGCCGCCCCGGAGATGAGCGTAGAGATATGACGGCTCTCTTGCCGACAGCTACGCCTTTTAACTGCGATTCGTCCACATTCGCCTTGACCCAGACGGTTTTAGGGTCAGCAAGACTGAAAACAACTTGGCCGGGTACCACAGTTGCACCCTTTTCCAGATCTCGCGTGATAATTACCCCGTCGTAAGGAGCATAGATCCGGGTATCAGCTGCTTTGCTCCGCGCAAAACCCAAGCTGGCCCTGTTACCTGTTTGTTCCATTCGGACCGATTCCAGCGACGCAGAGCAGCGAGCCACCTCTTCTTTGGCAATCTGCCAGATGTTGTCATACTGTTCGGCCTCAAGCCTGGAGACCATGTTTTGATCCGCAAGTTTTTTAAAACGCCCGGCATTTTTTTCAGCCAGGGTCAGATTTGCCAGAGCCTTCTGGAGGTTGGCCTTTTCTACATTCAGGTTTGCCGCTGACTTATTGACTCCAGCCTCTGCCTGGTGTTGTTGCTGGATAAGATCATCGCTTTCAAGGGTGGCGAGCAGTTGACCACTTTTGACATGATCGCCCTGATCAGCATACAGTTCAACAATCCGGCCGGTGATCTTACTGGAAACCCCTACCAGCACTTTGGCCTCCACTGTGCCATTTCCATAGACCTGTGCTGTCAGATCGCGCTTTACCAGCTTTACGGCCAGCACCTTTGGCGGAGCCAGCAGTGTCAGCTTAAGAAGGATGACCACGGACAAAACAATTAATGCCCAGATCCACATTTTTTTCTTCTGTATTATTTTCTTGATCAGTTCCATCACTGAACTCCTTGAGTTGCTGCTAGCTATTCTTTGCCGATTGCCCTGTGAAGCCTGGCTACCGCAATGTGATAATCATAAATCGCCTGGATTTTTGATGTATCGGCATCAAGTGATTGTGATTGTGCATCGGTTACCTCAATTATGTTGCCAATCCCTTCCTGATAACGTCCCATGGCCAGAGACCGATTCTCTCGAGCGGCAATCACTTCCTTTTCAGTTGATGAAATTCGTGCCGTAGCCTCTCTGATACTGAACCAGGCGGTTTCAACGTCTTTTGCGATCTGCAACTTCAGGTTGTTGTGTTGCGCTTCGACTCCGCGCAGTGCGGCCACGGCCTCTTTTGTCTGCGCAACAGTTGAAAAACCGGAGAATATCGGAATGGTCAGATTCAATCCTATCGCCCAGACATTTCCACCGGGAGGGAAGTCCCTGTCTGCATAGCCAGCACTGGCTGTACCGGTTAACAGAGGGAGATATCCACTTTTTGCTGCTTTCAATGAGGCTGCTGCCGAGTTTTTCAAGGCTGTTTGGCGTTTCAGCTCAGCCCTGTTGTTTAAAGCTTCGTTCTGGGCAAAGGCACGATCCGGCACAGCCCCGATTGCAGTTGAAGGTTCAGCAAGAATGCATTTATTTAAAGAGGGGATCCCGATGGAGTTGGAAAGTTCGACCCAGGCGATATCCCTGTTATTCTCTGCCCGTATTAAAGCAGTCCTGGCCGCGTACAGATTTGCCTCGGCCCTTGTGACTTCTACCTTAGCCCTGATACCTTGGCTAAAAAACTCCTGGGCCTGCCTGAAAACCGCTTCCCTGGCTTCAACGGTTTCCTTTACTGCAACGACCTGCTTTTCTGCAGCAAGTAAAAGATAGTATGCGGATCTTACCCGGAATGCCAGATCCTGACGCGTTACAGCAACTGTTTCCGAAGCTGCAATGTCAGCCTCGTGTGCCGCTTCAACCGCATTTGCTGTCCGGCCGAAGTCATAGATGGTTTGCTTGAGGTAAACCGCCTCAGAATGCACTTTTGTAGATTTTATACTTTCCGTTGGCGTCAGGAACGTCCGCCCTTTGTTCCAGTCAGCTGCAATACTGACCTGTGGATAGTAAGAGGCTTTTGCCTGAAGGGTTCGGGCCTCAGCACCATGAAGATATTCTCTGGCTTCCATCAATTGAGGGTGATTTTTCAGGGCAGTTTCCAGAGCGTCATCAAGCGTCAGAATGTTCGCGGCGTAAAGAGCATGAGGTAAAAACAGAATCGTCAACAGGAGCAGCAAATATACTTTCATGGTTACCCACCTTTATTCCAGAAGCATTTTATGTGAATATAAATTCACATAAAAGTCAAAAAAATCAGCTTACGAGGTGCAAGAAATTTTCCCAGAGTTTTTTGGCTTCATCCCTGATATCAAATGATGAGCCTCCGATAGTCCAGCGCAGCGCAGTGAATTGGATCATCCCCAGAAACGTCAGAGCAGTTTCCCTTGGAGAAAGGTCCTGTTTCAGTTCACCTTCCGCAATTCCCGCTGCGATGAGCCCGGAAATCGTCTCCACATAGCTTCCAATGCTCAAAGCAAGAGTCTCTGCCACCAAACGGTGGCCAAGATGTGTATCCTCAGAGAACACAAAACGAGGAATACCGGGCTGTTCAGCTATAATCGACATATGTGAGAAAAAGATAAGCTCCAGTTTATTCAACGGGTTCCGGCTTCCAGCAGCGATTACAGCAGCTTTCCCCATAACCGCCCTCCTTATGTATTCCGCGAGTGCGGTAAAAACATCATCCTTGCCACTGAAGTGCCTGTAAATATTGGCCTCACTCATTCCGGCCATTTTTGCTAGGGCTGAAATTGTAAGCGATCTCACACCCTTTTTGCCTACAATATCAAATGCCGCCTGGATAATTTCTTCTTTTCGTACACGTGTACTTTTCTTTTCGAGCATGACCACCTCATGTGAACTGTTATTCACATGATGACCATATTTAAAAATCTAGTCAAGATAAATATTTCGGAAAAAGATCCAATTATTTTCGGAACTATCACCGAAAAGCAGGTCTTGGTGTAAAGATCCCACCAGCATGTGTTCTTCGGAGTTGAGTTCCAACTGCATACTGGAGCAGTGATCGAAGTTGCTCAAGTATCGGCTTTGCTTTGTAGATAATCTTTTTCGTGCCGTTTTTTGATACTTCTCTTGCCGGGTAACGATGGTTCCAGCGGAATACCACCTCGCTGATGTACCGCTGAGTGTGCATTTTGCTCAGGAAGTGAAATACACCCTGCTTAGCCCGTTCAAGAATGGCATTGAATGATTCAGCCGTGTTGTTGTGGACGTCTCCGTTTGCGTATTCCTTGTTGCCATGATTCACGGATGAGTGGCTGGCATAGTCTTCGGCAATCATCTGATAGACGGAAAGCTGGTCTGTCATAAGATCGGCTGATGTATCAACAAACCGGTTAACCTTGGGAGCCAGTTCTGAGTAACTATCGTTTGCTACAACGCTTGCCCGTACATGACCATCACGGCTTGCGGCAACGAATACACATGATTTTGCAGTGCCTTTGCCGCGCTTGTGTTTGACGTCTTTTTGGTAGCGGGGTTTGCCGCCAAGATATTTCTCGTCAAGTTCAACGATCCCGGCAAGGCCAGGCATTGCATCTGCCTGTGAGGCCATGAGTGCCCGAACGGCATGGCCCACCTTCCAGGCTGTTTTCTGGGAAGTGCCGATCCACTTAGCAAGGAAAATGGATGAAATACCCTTGCTGGAGTTGATCATGAAATACATGGCCATAAACCATGTCCTCAGCGGTAACTTGGTGCTATGCAGCGGAGTCTTGGTGGTGACTGTGAATTGCTTGCTACAGGAAGCACATTCATATAGTTCAAACCGCTTGCTCTCTGCCAATATGCTCCAGGACTTTATACCTCCGCAGTGAGGGCAGATACGGCCAGTTGGCCAAATCATCTGCTCCAGGTAGCGATGGCAGGTTTCCTCATCGGGAAACTGTTTGCGAAACTCTTGAATATTCATGGCATGCCCTCCTTATGAGAGCATGTTACAACAGGCATAAGACAGATTAAGTCATCATGGCCTTTTTATTGGTGATAGTTCCGATTATTTTAAAAGTAGTATCCGCTCTAACTAAATTTTACATAAGATAATTTTTAGATTATTTATCTGCAATTGATCTAGATCAAAATAATCATAAGCTTCTGCTGTATAATACATAAAGTGCATTGTCACTGATCCATAACCTTCTTTTCTCGAATCTTCGACATAATAAGTTTGAATGATTTTCAGAGGTTAATATTTGTTCGTGTGACCATGATCTCTCCTCATCTGAAAATATTGAGGATTACCGGTAATAAAATGTCAAAACATCAGGTGAAAAGAATGCGATTACTGAAATCCAAATACACTATCATCACAATAATCATTTTTTCCGGGCTAGCGGTTTTTGCCTTCCTGCTTTTAGGACCGCCACAACTATTAGCAAAATCAGAATCCCCAACTTTCTGTGCCAGCTGTCATGTCATGGAGGAACAACACTCAGCCTGGAGTCATGCCGGCGCTCATAGGCGTATTCGTTGTGTTGACTGTCATCTGCCGAATAGTAATACACTGTTACACTATGTCTGGAAATCGATAGACGGCATGAAAGATGTACTCTCATTTCATTCAGGGATGGTACCTGAGCGGATAACCCTGTCAGGTCATGGTGCAAAGGTTGTTCAGAGCAATTGCATCAGATGTCACGCTGAAACGGTTTCGCAAATGGATACAACACGGCAGTGTTGGGGCTGTCATCGACAGTTACGTCATCGCCTTACTGGGACGGTTGCTACTCGATAATCAACAATTAATCTCAAGTAGAGGAGAATATTATGAATTTGTTTAAAAGCTTTACCATTGTAGTACTCCTGGCGGCGTTAACGATCAGTTACCAGGTCTTTGAAAAACAAATAGAGAAAAGCCCCGATTTGTGGTAGTGTTTTGCGCATAACTCACCGTTATTACTGGAGAAAGTTATGCGCGGCTCTGCTGAATCAAATGGTCCTCTGTTCGTCTATGTCACCACAGAGCAGTTCGTTTCCAAGAACCACCCGCTTCGCTCGCTGAAGCCCCTGGTGGATACGGCTCTTTCAAAGCTCGACCGTGAATTCGATTCCCTGTACTCATCTACCGGTAGACCGTCCATACCGCCTGAATACCTGCTGAGAGGACTGGTGCTTCAGTTCGTGTACTCGGTCCGCAGTCATGTCGCCCTTATGGACCGTATCAATTCCGACATGGCCTTCCGCTGGTTCATTGGTCTTTCAATCGACGACAAGGTCTGGGACCAGAGCGTATTCTCCTGCAATCAGGACCGCCTGATCCGGGCAGATATCGGTTCTCGGTTTCTGGAAGAGGTCAAGAGCCAGGCCGAGAAGAGGGGGCTGCTCTCCAACGACCACTTCTCCGTTGACGGCACCCTGCTTGAGTCGCTGGCTTCCATCAAGAGCTTCCGCCGCAAGGATGGCAGCGATGACGACAAGCCTGCCGGCGATTTCAAGGGAGAGAAATTTTCCAACAAGACGCACCAGTCAAAAACCGACCCGGACGCCCGGCTCTACAAGAAGAGCAAGGGAGCATCCGCCAAGCTCTGTGTCATGGGGCATGCCATGACCGAAAACGATAATGGCTTTGTCACCCAGATTGAGGCAACCCACGCCGATGGCAAGGCTGAGCGTCGTGCTGCCAAGAAGATGACGAAGCGTCAGAAGGGCAACCGGAACAAGCGTATCACCGTGGCTGCCGATAAGGCATATGACACTTCCGACTTTGTTCAGGACATGCGAGAAATCAACGTCACCCCGCATGTTGCCAGCAAGAAGAAGGGATCGGCGATAGATGGCCGCACCACCCGGCATGCCAGCTACCGGCAAAGCCTGAAGGATCGGAAGAAGATCGAAGAATTCTTCGGCTGGGCCAAGGTCATTGCTGGATTCCGTAAGCTCAGGCATGTCGGGCTTGAGAAGATCAAATTCTACTTCAGTCTGGCCGCTGGATGTTTCAATCTGGTCAAGCTCAGAAATCTCATTGCCCAAGCGTAGGAGCGATGCGCCCGAACTGCCAAAATGGCATGCAAAAAGGGCAAAAACGAACCAGATAACGAGCCAAAGAGCAGAAAAAGCGACCTGAAAAGCCATCAATCCTTCCCAGACAACTCGAGAAAAACGCCAAGGAAGAAGGCAGGGAGAAAATCGGGGAGTTTTTCAAAGGTCTGTTACGGTTGTGCCCCAAAGAAAGCAGAATCTGTGAAAACTGCTGAGATAGCCGATGGGACGATTGATCCAGCCCAATGGGGAAAGGTCTATCCGGTGGAATACGACCTCTGGAAAAAAACCGGTGAACCAACCCCTGCAGGCAAAAGCAGATATAAGCGTGGATACGATGTAGGAGAAGAACGGCCCGATAAACTCGATGAATACCCTTTTCTCGCGCTACTCTACAATGGTTGGGCCTTTGGATCGGAATACAAGGAGCCGCGGGGACATCTCCACATGATACAGGATCAACTGGATGTTGACCCGGGACGGTACAAGGCTGGTGGGTCCTGCTTGACCTGTAAAACTCCATATGCTCCACTTTTGCAAAAAGAAATGGGTAAGAATTACTTCTCCATGGAATACAAGGAAGTACTTAGTAAGATTCCCAAAGAACACCAGACACTCGGAGTAGCCTGTATCGACTGCCACAACAACAAGGATATGTCACTGCGAATCTCTCGCGGGTTTACCCTCGGTAAGGCACTGGATAAGCTCGGCGTCGATCAGTCCAAGTTGACCCACCAGGACAAGAGGACTCTGGTTTGCGCTCAGTGTCACGTTACCTACAATATTCCCAAGGATGCAGAAATGAAGTCCACCGATGTCGTCTTTCCGTGGGATGGAAGCAAATGGGGTAATATAACTATTGAGAACATCATCAAAAAAGTTCGTAGCAATCCCGAAAATGGCGAGTGGACCCAGAGTGTCACAGGATTTAAGCTCGGCTTTGTTCGTCATCCTGAGTTTGAACTATTCTCCAACAACAGTGTCCACTGGCAAGCCGGTGTCGCCTGTTCTGACTGCCACATGCCTTACACCAAGGTGGGAAGCAGGAAAGTGTCTGACCACCGGATCATGAGCCCATTAAAGAACGATCTGAAAGCTTGCCAGCAGTGTCATACAGAATCGCCCGAATGGTTGAGAAGCCAAATATTCGCCATCCAGGATCGGTCTATGTCCCAATTTATCCGCTCTGGCTACTCAACAGCAACCGTGGCAAAACTGTTCGAGATGGCCAACAAGGCCCAGGCCGCTGGTAAACAGATCGACAAAGAGCTCTATGCCCAGGCTAAAAACCATTATGAAGAAGCCTTTTACCGGGTTGCATTCATTGGTGCCGAAAATTCAACCGGTTTCCATAACCCCAGCGAGGCGATGCGCATCCTTAGTGACGCCGGCAACCACGCTGGCAAAGCCGAGGCTTTGCTTCGGCAGGCACTAACAAAAGTTGGAGTTACTGTCCCAATCAAGATCGATCTGGAATTAACCAAGTACACAAACAATCGGGGCACAAAAAAGCTTATGTTCAAGCCAAAACATGAAATCAAGGATCCTTATGCAGAAAAGTAGGTATAAAAATCCTGAGTTCCTGAGTGAATCAGCCACTCAGGAACTGCCTAAGAGAGAAAAGTTTGTTTTCAATGCAATCCGTAAGTAACATACGTACAATTGTACAGTGTTGTTTTATGTTTTGGGTGATCGGCATCGGCATCCGTTTTGGTTTGTTTGTCAACTCGGTTGAAAGCGGCGCAGCCGCTCCATTGGTTTCCCGTCCGCCGGGCGTAGAAGGATTCTTGCCAATCGGAGCCTTGACCAGTCTTAAGTATTGGCTGCTCTCCGGAACAGTTCATCCGGTCCATCCTGCGGCACTGGTTATCTTCCTGGCGATTCTGCTGATGAGCCTGCTTGCCAAGAAATCGTTCTGCTCCTGGCTTTGTCCTGTCGGCACGATATCAGAAGGCGCACAAAAGCTGGGGAGAAGCTTGTTTGGCCGTAATTTCAGAATCTGGCGCTGGCTTGACTTGTTGTTACGAGGCATCAAGTACCTGTTACTGCTGTTATTCATCAAGTTCATCCTGCTGGACATGTCGATCGACGCGCTGGCAGAATTCCTTGATGCTCCCTACTGGGCGGTCAGTGATGTAAAGATGCTACATTTCTTCACACGCATGTCTATAACTACAATGCTGGTTCTGGCTAGCCTGGCTATATTGTCGCTGCTTTACAAGATGTTCTGGTGCCGGTATCTATGCCCTTATGGAGCATTGTTGGGCTTGGCAAGTTACATAAGTCCTTTCAAAATAAGACGTAATATTTCTGGTTGTACAGGTTGTAAGCGATGCTCTGCTGTGTGTCCATCAGATCTGCCGGTTCATTCCTGTAAAACAGTCTCATCTCCGGAGTGTACAGGGTGTCTCTCCTGTGTGGCGAACTGCCCGGAGCAAAATGTGCTCGCCATGCAGCCGTTTTTTTGGAACAAGCCCTTAAGTAAGTGGATTTTTCCTTTAGTATTGGTGTTTATTTTTATGACTGTAATCGTGGCAGGAATGCTTGGTGGCAACTGGTATACATCGTTGCGTTTTACCGATTATCAGCAGCTTATTCCGCTTGTGCCGTATCTAAGGCATTGAATCGGGATCGATAATTACATGAAAAGGCGTATTGCGACATTTATAAAGAATGACCTTGCTATTAATAAAAGGCTGGCCAGATTGCCTCAGAATTGTCGGGCACCAATTCTTGGGGCTAGGCCACAAATGTCTCTGCGTTATGCCATTTGGAGTTTTATTAGTGCTACAGTCGGTATCTTGGCAATTTGCGAAGTAACGATAATGGTCGGCCATCCCTTGCTGATCGGCTCTTTCGGAGCTTCAGCGGTTCTTCTCTTTGGTGCCACTGAATCGCCGCTGTCGCAGCCGCGTAATCTGGTTGGAGGTCATCTTGTCTCCGCTGTGGTGGCTGTGATTATCGTTGCCATTTTCGGGTCTACGCCATTGAGTATGGCAATTAGTGTCGGTCTGGCCATTTTTGTAATGAATCTGACACACACTACGCATCCGCCAGGTGGAGCCACCGCTCTTATCGGTGTGCAGAGTGCCGTTGGCCCCGAGTATATCCTTTTGCCGGTATTGGCAGGAGCCCTGATCCTTCTGGCTACGGCAATCATTACTAATAACCTGGTTTATCACCGTTCCTATCCCGAGCATTGGCTATAAATAGTATTCAATATCAATTTAAGCAGATTGTGGTAAAGTAAATTGTGCGACAATTCGGTTATACAAAACACCACACAAAAGGGGGAAATTACAAATGAGCATGCTTTGTAATCAATGCGAGCAAACAGCAAACGGAACCGGTTGTAATATTTCCGGTGTTTGTGGCAAGAAACCTGATGTTGCAGCATTACAGGATCATTTGATCTATGGTCTGAAGAGTCTGGCTTTGTATGCTAATAAGGCTGGCCGCAATGCTGAAATAGATCGATTTACTATTGAGGGCCTATTTACAACAGTAACCAATGTGGATTTTGAACCAACCCGGATAGGTGGCTTGATTAAGCGTTGCTATGAACTGAAAGAAAAAGCCAAAACACTCTCTGGTGTTACTATCGATGGAACTGTAGCAAGCTGGAAACCGGCTGAAGATCTGCCTGGCATGATAGCCCAGGGTGAGCAGCATGGAATAAATACCCAGCATATCAACGAAGACATTCGTTCCGTGATTGAAATCCTCATCTATGGTCTTAAGGGAATGGCCGCTTATATGGATCACGCCATGATCCTTGGCAGAAGTGATGACGAAGTCATGGCATTTTTTCAAAAGGCGTTAGCAGCAACAACCGATTCCAGCCTGGGACTGATGGACTTCGTTGGCCTGGCAATGGAATGTGGTAAACAGAACCTAGCCGTTATGGGACTTCTCAATGCTGCCCATACAGATACTTACGGGCATCCTGTTCCAACTCCTGTGCAACTTGGCACTAAAGCCGGCAAAGCCATACTTGTCTCAGGTCATGACCTTAAGATGCTAGAAGAATTACTGAAGCAAACCGATGGTAAAGGCATCAATGTCTATACCCATGGTGAAATGCTTCCTGCCCACGGCTATCCAGGGCTAAAAAAATACAGCCATCTTGTTGGCAATTTCGGCGGAGCTTGGCAAGACCAGGCTAAAGAATTCGTAAATTTCCCCGGAGCAATAATCTTCAACACAAACTGCATCCAAAGGCCGTCCGATTCTTATACTGATCGACTATTTACCTGGGGATTGGTAGCATGGCCTGGTATCAAGCATATTGATGGATGGGACTTCTCTGCAGTTATCAACAAAGCTCTTGAGTGCCCGGCATTACCGGAAAATCCTGGCCAGGAAATCCTGACTGGTTTTGGTCATAATGCCGTACTGGGAGTAGCTGATAAAGTCATAGCTGCTGTGAAAGCCGGGCAAATCAGGCACTTTTTCTTGGTAGGTGGCTGCGATGGGGCAAAATCCGGGCGCAACTATTACACCGAGTTTGCCGAAAAAGCTCCAAAGGATACTGTCATTCTGACGTTGGCTTGTGGAAAGTATCGTTTTAATAAGCTCGAATTCGGTGACATCGGCGGCATTCCTCGACTATTAGACGTCGGTCAATGCAACGACGCCTATTCTGCCATCCAGATCGCCGTTGCTCTGGCTGACGCCTTTAAGTGTGGAGTCAATGACCTTCCACTCTCCATGGTACTGTCTTGGTACGAGCAGAAAGCGGTTGTCATTCTCCTGACCCTGCTGCATCTTGGCATCAAAAATATCAAGATTGGCCCGTCACTACCTGCATTCATAACACCTAATGTCCTTAACTTCCTGGTTGAGAACTTCAACATAGGGCCTATTACAACTGTAGAGGCAGACATGAAAGCAATGTTGGGTTAGCAGAAAAACAACAAATCAATATTCAGCAACAAACGCTCCGTGGCTTACCGCGGAGCGTTTGTTATTTATGGTGTCCAAACTTTAAGTAAATCCGACTATTTTGAGTTAAATTGATATGGGTCAATATGAATCCTGTGGCTTTGCTGTATATTTTAAACAAGAAATATTTAAAACAGGTTTTCTGGAGGTGATATGGACATTTACCTGGAGAAGTTGATCAACGATGCTCCGGAAGCGATTCTCATATCAGATAAAGAAGGCGTTATCACTTTCTGGAACAGCGGGGCAGAGCGTCTCTTCGGTCACACTGTAACCGAGGCACTCGGACAATCGCTGGACCTAATCATTCCGGAAAACCTGAGGGGAAGGCACTGGGATGGTTACTGGCGGGTAATGGCAACAGGGGAGACAAAATACAAAACAGGGCTGTTATCCTCACCTGGAGTCAAAAAGGACGGCAGTCGTGTCTCTCTGGAATTCAGCATGATTTTGCTGCGTGACGAAAAGAATAATATTCAAGGATGTGCTGCAATTATGCGTGATGTGACAGAAAGATGGAATAAAGAAAAAGAGCTGAAGGAAAAGTTATCCATTTGCCTGGCAAAATGTGCTGACCATGACTCAAAGTAAGCGATACCTTTTCAAATTACAGACGATGCATGGCATTGCAAAACCTTACGGGAGATAATCATGAAAGTAACCTCGAATAGCAGTGTTGGAGAAATAGTCGCAGCTGATTTCAGGACCGCCAAGGTTTTCGAAAAACACGGTATTGATTTTTGCTGCGGTGGCCAGGTCTCTCTTGCAGCATCATGCACTGAAAAAGGAATAGATCAGAAAATAATTGAGGAAGAACTGGAGTCAATCAAAAACCAGCCGGTGGAACGCAGTCAGAACTATACGGCCTGGGCACTGCCTTTTCTGGCCGACTATATTGTCAACACCCACCATGCCTATCTTAACGAAAACATGGAGCAGATCGCAGCTTATGCCAATAAAATAGCAGGAGTACATGGCGGCCATCATCCCGAGTTATATGAAATAGCTTCCATATTTGGAAAAATAGTAACTGACATGGTACCGCATCTTAAGGAGGAGGAAGAAATTCTTTTTCCGGCTATAAAACGGATTGAGGCCGGCAAAATAGCAGGGCTTACAAAGGAAACAAAAGATTTGGAATTGATCAGGCTGTCGCTTGAAAAACTGCAAAAGGAACACGAAGCGATTGGTGACGCAGTCCATGCCATACGTCACCTGGCAAAAGGTTATGCAATACCGGATGATGTTTGCAATACCTTCAGAATTACCTATCAGAAGCTGGAGGAGTTCGAGGATGATCTCCATAAACATGTCCATCTTGAAAACAATATCCTCTTTTTGAAGGCGGCACAGCTCTGAAATGCCAGTTTCTGGTTATTAAATCCGTAACAAAATTTTATTAGGAGGGACTTGTCATGAGTGTTCCGATCAAAAACAATATATCGTGGGTTGGCAAGGTGGATTGGGAATTACGCAAGTTCCATGGTGAAGAGTATTCTACGCATAGAGGCTCCTCCTACAATTCCTATCTGGTCCGCGAAGAAAAGACTGCACTTATCGAAACGGTCTGGGCTCCCTTTGCCAAGGAGTTTGTCCAGAATCTGCAAAAAGAAATCGATTTGAATATAATTGATTACGTTATCGTAAATCATGGAGAGATAGACCATAGCGGTGCCTTACCGGAACTTATGCGTCTTATTCCGGATACTCCCATCTACTGCACTGCCAATGCGGTTAAGTCCCTGAAGGGACAATACCATCAGGATTGGAACTTCAAGGTGGTAAAGACCGGTGACCGGCTAAGCCTGGGAAGCAAAGAGCTGATCTTTATCGAAGCACCGATGCTGCACTGGCCGGACAGCATGTTCTGTTATCTGACTGGAGATAATGTTCTCTTCAGCACGGATGCCTTTGGACAGCATTACGCAACCGAAAAGCTCTTTAACGACCTTGTTGACCAGCCGGAATTATTACAGGAGTGCATCAAGTATTACTCCAACATCCTTACGCCTTTCAGCTCGTTTGTTGACAGGAAAATCAAGGAATTCGTCAGTCTGAATCTGCCGCTGGACATGATCTGCACAAGTCATGGCGTTATCTGGCGTGACAATCCTTTGCAGATCGTTACCAAATACCTGGAGTGGTCTGCCAGCTATCAGGAAAACCAGATCACCATTATTTATGACTCCATGTGGGATGCAACCAGGAAAATGGCAGAGGCCATCGCGCATGGCATTACAGAGGAAGATCCCGATGTGCTGGTCAAGATCTACAATGCCTCGCGTGCCGACAAAAATGACATCATCACGGAAGTGTTCAGATCAAAGGCAATACTGGTCGGTTCGCCGACAATCAACAAGGGTATTCTTTCCGCAATTGCCGGAATCCTTGAGGAAATCAGGGGATTGGGGTTCAAGAATAAAACCGCAGCAGCATTCGGTGCCTATGGCTGGAGTGGCGAGTCAGTTAAGATGATAACAGAAAGACTCAAAGATGGTGGTTTTACAGTCACCAATGATGGACTGAAGCTGCTCTGGAATCCTGATGAAGACGGTATTTCAGGTTGCCGTGCTTTTGGTAGCGAATTTGCCCGGACAGTGGTTAAGTTACCCCCAAACAGCTGAGGCAAACCGATTTTGCGGTAAATTTAGAACAACATAATCACAACAGGAGGTAGTCAGGATGAAACGTATCAACATATTTGCTGGGCTCATGGTGGTTTCTGTTGCTTGCTTTGGTTTGCTGTTCTCCCCGCGGTTTGTAGCCGCCCATTGCGACACAATGGATGGCCCGGTTGTTCAGGATGCCCGAAAGGCTCTTGTGTCCAAAGATGTCACACCAGTCCTCAAGTGGGTACAGCTCAAGGACGAGAAAGGTGTGAAAGCTGCCTTTAAAAAAGCACTCACCGAGCAAGGTAAGAAGCAGCAGCAAGTTGCAGAGAAGAAGTTTTTCGAATCCCTTGTAAAAGTTCATCGTGCAGGTGAAGGTGCCCCCTTTACAGGACTGAAGCCTGCAGGCGAAGTTGAGCCGGTTATAGTAGAGGCGGATAAATCGTTGACTGTGGGTTCTCCCGACGGACTGATAAAGATAGTTAGCGATATGGTCAATCAAGGCGTTCGCCAGAGATACGAGAAGGTCGCTGAAGCCCTCAAGCACAAAGACGAAAGCGTACAGAAGGGGCGTGAATATGTGGCGGCTTACATAGAATATACACATTACGTGGAGCGCCTGCAGATGGATGCAGAGCGGCATGCGGCGCATAACGCAGAGGCCGCTCCCAAAAAGCATGCGCCCCCGAAACATGAGCATGGACATTGATCTTGCTCTAAGCAATCATATGGTGAACATTAATTTGAAAGCTAAAAAATCATATCCACATTCAAATGGAGATAAAAATGGCAAAAATAGCATGGGTTGATAAGCCTGAATGCATTAGTTGCGGACTATGTGTTGGCAACCTTCCCGATGTCTTCCGCTTTGACGATAGCGGCAAGGCGGAATGTTTTGATTCCTTTGCGGCTACTGAGGATAAAATCCAATCCGAAGCCATCGAAACATGTCCTGTATCGTGTATCCATTGGCAAGAGTGATGTTGAAATTGTAGTCAGAGGAGATATTGCCATGTTTGTAGTCATTATCAATTTCCCACCAATTAAAGAAGGAAAAGATGCCGAATTCAGAGAGTGGTTTGCAGAGACAAACAAGGTATTTGGAAACTTCACTGGATTTATAGGACGACGCCTTTTAAAGCCCACTAAAAGCGGCAATTATGCAGCTATTGTGGAGCATGAAAGCCAGGAAAGCTTCATGGCCATGCATGAGAGCCCGGCTCACAATAAGGCCTAAACCCAACATTCGTGCAACCAAGCGCAAAGTAGCACTAAATATTCTTTACAACATAACGGTATTACTTACTTATTCCTCGCCAGTGCATACATTTTTTGCTGAAGGTTACTCGTTCAAGCCGCAAGCGGCAGCCGAGCCTCCATATCCAGCTCAAATCGCCCATAGGGGTTTATATGCAGGGTAATTAGAGGACTCAGCGCTGCCAGGTCACGCGGTGTCATCCGTTCCACCCATCCCGGTTCTTTCAGCACCTGCTGAATCATCAAGGTATTTATGTAGACCATGCTCGCTTGCAGCAAGTGCAGACAAAGCAGGCCCATCTCCTGGTGATCCTTTCGGTTCGTCGAAATCTCACCCCGTTTGCCGTAGTAAATGAAGCCATTGGTGCTGTTCCAACTCTCAACCACGTTAAGGCCCTCGTGGATCTCTCGCCGCAGTTCTTCTGAATTCAGGTACCGGCAAAGGAAGATGGTCTTGATGGCTTTCCCCAACTCACCCAACGCCTTATAGGCAGGGTGCTGACTGTTGTTTCGACAAAACCGCCGTAAAAGGCTCTCCGCATCGGCCATTCCCATTTTCAGGGCAACGGCGTGCTTTACCATGGTATCCAGTTGCTCTTCGATCAGTTCCCAGTTGATCGCCTTGTTTGCTATCACCGCGTTGATGTTCGGAAAACTCTGACCACTCTCTGCCTTGTACAGTTTCTGCCGGTTGATCCCTTTGAGCCGAGGCATCAGGTCGAACCCCAGCAGTCGGCAGAACGCGAAGGCCACCGCATTCTGTCCGTGGCTGTCCACAAACTGGCGGTCAACCTCCATTTCGGTGCAATGCCGGAGTACCCCCTGGATCATTGCCGCGGCTTCCGATGATGAAACCCTTTTGAACTGCGAGTAGATACAGGTTGCATTCTTCTCGACGTGCCAGTAAACCATGACCCCCCGACCGCCATAGCGCAGATGCCATTCAGTCAGGAGGTTCTGATCCCAGGCCCCGAACTGTTTTGAATCTGCGGCGCAGGCTGTCGTGGCATCCCCCCATATCCCCGGTTGCCGTACCGCCAGGGTGGCGTTCACCACCTGGGCGATGGACTGGCGCAATCCTTCGCTTGAAATGAACCGGCGGCGAACGTAGAGCAGGTCCTTATAGTCATCGTCCGGCAGCGACTCCATACTCTTGATGCCGGTATTGGTACCCATTCCGAACAGGGAAAGTAAGAGTCTGCGTTGAAGGGTGGCCTTGTCCATGTGGCTGCGTTCGGTGCCGCTTTGTATGAACCGGGTAAAGTCAGTCCTCAGGTCAGTTTCTTTCAACATATCGAGCAGGCTGGTTCCGGACCAGCGATGGGTAATCTCCCGCTTGAGCGTTGCCAGGTTCTCCGGTTCGGCTTGTGGTTCGAAGGGGGTAATCGATATTTTGTGGCCATCCTTCTTGGAGACGATCTTCACCTTGGGGTTAGAAGATATGCCTTCGTCAAGGGTTTTCAGGTGGTTGGTCAACTCCTCCCGCAGAGAGGCGGTGAACGTCTTTGCGTCCATCGGGATATCCAGTTCCGCGAAATAGTATTCCTTGCGATCCTCAAAATCCTGAGGCAGGTCCTCTTCCGGATTGCGGTACCGCCGGCTGCCCACCACCCAGATTTCCCGGCAGCGAAGTTGCTCGCGTAGCGTCTTCAGGACGCAAATCTCGTAGGCGATCCGGTGAACCTTTCCGTCCTCTACGACCAGCGGCATCCAGTTTGCCGGTACGATACCTTTCAGTGGGATCTCAACACCTTCCGGAAAGAAGGGCTTCCTGAGTTCCATCTGTGATTTTATCAATACAAGAGCCTGCAACACCGGTTGGTGCTGGGCGTTTGTGCTGCAAAATTCCAGATTGTCCAGCAGATCCGGCAGCATTCTCCGGTAGTGATGATTGTAAGAGCGCTGCAAAGCTGTCTTGACCTTACCAGTATATCCCGACCCGGCCTCTACCTCCTGGATCAGGGTGAGAAGCCATTTTTCAGGGGCTTCGGGAAAGATCACCTCTTCAACGACACCCTGGGGAGCTTCTACCGAAGCCTTGGCAATCCGATAGAGTTTTGCCATCTTGCTGGGAGCCTTCTGAAGGGCGTCGCCCAGGCTATCGTCGATGCGCTTTTCAGCTTTCTTGCCCATCTTGTGGACGGTTTCAACCAGCAGGTCTACCAGGTGATCGGTAAGCTCCTCTTCCCGGCGGTGGAGGAAGGTCGCCATCAGCGTCAAGCGGAGAGGGGCCATATGGCGCCTCAGTTCGAACGGTTCTTCTACGGTAGCCCGTTTGGCGTACCGCTCCAGGAGTTTTGGATGGACCGCCTTGAAAAGTTCGGCTGGCAACCCGATGTCTCTCACGGAATTCAAGCGGGCAACCGCCTCTTTGATGCTTTCCAAGCCGGCCTTGCCTGGGTCGCTCTTGATGTTCTGCCAGGCGGTCCATTCCCCATCGGCCGAGGGCTGAAGCTGCAAGAGTTTGTTCATGCGATCGGTCATTCTTGCATTGAAATTTCCCCCTATAGAATTACAGAACCGCATTTCATGATCGGCAATCGCGGACTGGATCATTCTGTTGATCTGGTCCATGGTAGGAGGTTCAATGTGGAGGTGCCGATATCGTTCTAACACTGCTTCCTGAAGACGGTCCGGCCGGTGTTCATTGTTGAGGAGGTCGGCTGTCAGCCAACGCTGTATCGCCTTTGCATCGTGGAGGGACGCCTTTCGGAAACTGAAGAACTCGCGAATTTCATTGCGGTGATATGTGGTAACGCGTCCACTCCACGGATACTCTCGCCATTCTTTGATTGACAACTCAAGCTGGTCTGCAACAAAACGGATGCCATCTCGTGGTACTTCACGAGGGCCATCGGGGAATCGCCCCGTTATGTGAAAATATTTCATCAGCACTGCAAAGCCCAGCCGAGTTGGGCCAGTCTTATTCTTGAGCAGCTTCCACTCCTCGGCTGACAAGGTCCACCGCTGCTTCAGCTCTTTCCTTTTCCAGTTGAGTTTCATCCCGTCTCCTGACGTCATCGCGAATAAACCAATTGTCACTTAATCAACATCGTGACATTTTGCAAGACATAGTTTAAAGTACTGATAAAGTGACAACATAAACACGCAAAACTAGCAACATCTGATTTGTCATACAATCGAACGTTTAGGTGACACATGCTCATTGGGTATATGCGGGTTTCAAAAGCAGATGGTTCCCAGACAACAGACCTTCAGCACGATGCGCTTATCGCTGCAAGTGTTACTGCAAACCATATTTATGAAGACAAAGCGTCGGGCAAGCTTGATGCCCGACCTGGGTTGGATGCAGCCCTGAAAGCTTTACGGGAAGGTGATACACTGGTTGTCTGGAAGTTAGACCGGCTTGGCCGGGATCTCAGACACTTGGTCAATACGGTCCATGACCTGGCTAAGCGTGGAGTAGGGTTTAAAGTCCTCTCCGGACATGGAGCTTCTATAGATACCACTACACCTGCCGGTAAGTTGGTTTTCGGAATATTTGCCGCACTCGCAGAGTTTGAGAGAGAACTTATCTCCGAACGCACCAGAGCAGGACTGGCATCAGCTCGTGCTCGTGGCAGGACTGGTGGGGCACCTTATAAAATGACTGCGGCAAAACTTCGACTTGCTATGGCGGCGATGGGTCAGTCAGAGACCAAAGTGGGAGACCTCTGTAATGAGTTGGGAATAACACGTCAAACGCTATACCGACATGTTGCGCCCGATGGAAGTCTACGTGGTGACGGGAATAAACTGTTGGCTGGCAAACGCAAATAAACCAATATTAGCAGCAGGTTGAGTGAATAAAATGTTTTCAGTTTGCACTTTTTGCATGAATGTTAGGTTTAGGCTTAGTTGGCATGCTGCTGTTGCCCGGCAAAGTACTAACAGACCCTGAAGCTGGGAGGTGAATTAGACATTGACAGGAGAAATGTTGAGTAACTATACTGTGACAGTTGAATTGTTGCTCAACTATCGAGGTGATGATGTCTGAACGAACAGTCTGCTCTATTAATCTGATCAACGAGGCAAAGGTTAAAGCAGTAAGGAATACTACCCCTCCGGAAGAGATTCTGCTCCGCCTGGCCGAAACATTCAAGGTGCTCGGCGACCCCACCCGTGTCCGCATACTCCACGCGCTTTCCCAGGAAGAACTCTGCGTGTGCGATATTGCCAGCCTTCTCAGCACAACCAAGTCGGCCATATCCCACCAGTTACGGCTGCTCCGCTCCCTGCGGGTAGTCAAATTCCGCAAGGATGGCCGGATCGTCTACTATTCTTTGGATGATAGTCATGTGGGCAACCTGCTCTGTGAAGGCCTCAGTCACATCATGTCACAAGGAGTGTCACCATGATCCGGAAGTTCAGCGCCGCCTTTACGGGCGGTGCATTGGGTGCTTTTGTGGACAGCTTCAATATCTGGTTCATGGGAAAGATTGGCGTCAGCGACCTGATCGGATTGTCCATGAAGCCAGAGTTCACCGCTCCCTGGCTTTATCAGCGGATGGTCTGGGGTGGTATCTGGATGTTGTTGCTTCTGCTGCCGCTGCTAAAAAGAAAGGTATTCTTGCGCGGTTGTCTCTTCAGTCTCCTGCCGTCGTCCATGATGCTTTTCATGGTTTTGCCGGGGATGGGCAAAGGGATGCTGGGGCTTGGCTTCGGGGCTGCCACTCCGGTTGTAGTCATAGGTTTGAACTGCATCTACGGGATGGTGGCGTCAGCATGGTTCAAGAACGGAACTTCCTGACATGGGACTATTAGATGAAGTAAGTATCAGTTCGTGAGGTATGGAGAAAAATGACCAGCACGATTCTCCTTGTTGAAGATGATGCCAGAATTGCAGAAGTCGTAATAGCTTATCTGGAGCGAGCCGGATTCAAGGTTCTGCACACTCTCACAGGCCGGGAGGCTATGACTCTTATCTCGACCGAGCAACCCGCGTTGGTTGTTCTTGACCTCATGCTTCCAGACCTGAGCGGTGAGTCGATTTGTCGAGAATTAAAGGAATGCGATATTCCAGTCATCATTTTAACGGCAAAGTCCTCGGAGGAAGAGCGACTGGCAGGCTTTGCACTGGGAGCCGACGACTATATCGTGAAACCGTTCAGCCCCCGCGAACTGGTGGCACGGGTCCAGGCGGTGCTTAAGCGTACCGGTGCTACGGAAAATGGCGCTCGGCTCAGCTTCAATGGAGGGCAACTGGTTATTGATGATCGTAACTACTCTGTGGTTTGCCAAGGTACCGACATCCGGTTGACGGCTGTGGAGTTCAAGATCCTTTTTGCCCTTGCCGCAGTGCCGCACAAAACCTTTACCCGCGAGGAACTGGTTGTTAAGGCGATGGGGTCTCACTTCGACGGGTATGATCGGAACATCGACTCCCACATCAAGAACATCCGGCATAAGCTGGAAGACAGCCCTAAGGCTCCGACGTTTCTCATTACGGTATATGGCCTCGGCTACCGTTTCGGCGGTGTACGGGATGTTTAGGAAGTTACTCTTCATACTGTTGTTCATGGCAGCCCTTGGCACTTCTTCGGCACTTCTGCTCAGGGAGCTGGTCGTGCGTGACTTCAGCCGCCTGACCGAAGCTGAGCAGGAAGACCGGGCCTCCTGGGTGGTAACCGACCTGGAATCGTCGTTCTCGAAAGAAAAGTCCTGGAACCGTGAGATGGCAATCGAGGACGCCGTTTGGGCGCTTCATCTCGGCTTGGATACCAGGGTGCGGGACCGGGACGGCAAGATCGTTATGGAGACGAACGAAGCCCTTGCTTCACTGTCCCCTGAGAAACGATCCCGTCTCAAATCCGGTTCGGCTATCGGTCAAGAAGTTGGGAATGGCGACTACCATACGTACCCACTGTTTCTGCATGGGGAAGAGATCGGTCAACTGGAAGTCCGGTTTCTTCCCGACAGGCGCAACAGCTTCTTCATCAGCCGGACCAACCGCCTGCTCGCATACGCTGCCGTAATTCTCGGCTCGATAGCCTGCATATTGAGTGTTATTCTTGCCCGCAGGTTGAGCCGTCCCATTGTGCGGTTATCCCAGGCAGCGCAGAATATCAGTCAAGGCAACCTGACAGAACGGGTCGAGATACCAGGCAACGATGAACTGACCACCCTTGGCCAGTCGTTCAACCAGATGGCCCATACTCTCCAGGTGCAGAACAAATTACGCAAACAGATCTGCGCCAACCTTGCCCACGAACTGCGCACCCCGTTGACGATCATGCGCGGACAGCTTGAAGGGATTCTGGACGGTGTCATTGCCAATGACGAGTCGCGCATGAAGCTGCTCCTGGAGGAAAACCATCGGCTCACCAATGTGGTTGCCTCAATGGAGGATTTCTTCCAGGCCCAGGCAAGTGCCCTTAGCCTATCTCCTCTCGAACTGCCGGTCCGACAGATGTTCGACAATCTGGCCATAAATTTCGAGGTGGTCGCACGAGATAAGGGTGTTGACATCAAAATCGAAGCCGGTCCGAAGTCTATCGTCTATGCCGATCCTGAACGCCTCTCCCAGATTCTCATCAATCTGATCAGCAATGCTCTTAAAGCAACCGCACCTGGTGGAACCATTACCCTTGAGGGCAAGAGATATCCTGGCGGCTGCACCATCAGCGTCATCGACACCGGCTGCGGCATTGCGACTGAAGAGCTGCCACTGATATTCGAGCGATTCTATCGAGGCAAAGACGGTGGGCTTGGGCTCGGACTGGCGATTGTCAGGGAGTTGGTGGATGCGCACGGTGGGACCATTGAAGTTGCAAACAACCAGGGAGCAGGGACAACCTTCACGCTCAGGTTTCCCGATCCGCCGAAAACTCCACAATTCTCCACAACTGCCACATAATTCCCCCATACTCCCTTGCTATCCTGTCACCATTAGCAGTGACACTTCACAGACAAAAGGAGAGAACATCATGAGAACGGGAATGGTAGCAGTTATCGCGGTTGTTGGGGCATTGTTGGCAAGTTCGGTCGTCTACGCGGGGTGGGGTTGGGGAGACGGCTGGTGTATGACCGGCACCGGCCAGAATGTGAGCACGCAGAAGATGAGAAGCTTCCAGAAGGATACGTTGAAGCTCAGAGAAAACCTGATGGAAAAACAACTTGACCTTCAGGATGAGCTCAGCATGGATGTTCCCGACGGGAAAAAGATCGCGGCCCTTCGGAAGGAAATTATAAACCTCCAGGGCCAGTTGCAGACAGCAGGCGACAAGTACGGCATGCCCGGTATGGGTATGGGTAATGGCCCCGGACACCGTAACATGATGAATACCGGTTGCGGGTGCGGCATGTGTGGCTGGTAGTTGGCAGAATCTCGGGACATAAGCTTATCCTGAAATGGTGATCCGTATGCAGTTCAAATTTTCATTCATAGTCGGAATATCGCTCTTGGTAGCTGCTATGCAGAGTGCCGATGCTCTGGCATGCCAATCATGCATGGATCAAGGCTGGAACAGCACCTATAACGGGTATTGTAACAATCAGAACTGGGGCTGGTACGGGGCTCGCAAGAACGTTACTTCGGTTGAGGAAGCCCGTCGCGACTTTGTGGAGTATTATGCTGGAACTGATGTGAAGGTAGGCAGGATTGTAGAGAAGGCAGGATATTTTGAGGCGGAGATTCTTGATAAAGGCAACAAACTGGTGGACCGGGTGATTATTCATAAACGAAGCGGCCGCATCAGGTCGATAAGGTAAATATATCGTGCTTGAAAAAAGTCCGAGCAGGAGGATGTTTTTTGATGTTTTGCTTAATATGTGTCGAGCCATAGAAAAATGGAGAGTGGATATTGCTTAGTTTGAAATACAAAATTCTGTTTACCATGTTTCCATGTCTGCTTGTACTTGACCAGGCAACAAAGGCCTATGTCGCCCGAACAATGGAGCTCTACCATTCAATTCCAGTGGTAGAAAATTTCTTCAATTTTACCTACCTCCGGAACAAGGGAGCTGCTTTCAGCCTCTTCGCCCAGAGCGGATTCCGGCTTCACTTTTTGATCTCGGTATCGTTGATTGCCGTCATCGGGATCATCTATTATTATAGAAAGATCAGGCCCGATGAGACACATACGGCCGTTGGACTGACTTTCATACTGGCTGGCGCTGTCGGCAATCTTATGGATAGGGTACGGCTCGGCGAGGTAGTGGATTTTCTGGACGCTCACTGGTCCGGATATCACTGGCCCGCGTTCAACCTGGCGGATTCGGCCATTTTTGCCGGAGTATTCATACTTGTCGTCGGCATGTTTATCGAGGAGAGACGGTTGAAGGTGCTAAAACATTAAATCAGAATAGAAAGGAGGTTATGCATGGATCTGAAAACACCATATGCCTTTGGAAGAACAGTGAATATGACGTATGCCGAAGCTGAGCGAAAAGTGCGTGAGGAACTGGCGAAAGAAGGGTTCGGGGTGCTGACCGAGATCGACGTCAAAAAGAAATTTGCGGAGAAGCTTCAGAAGGAATTCAGAGATTACATCATTCTCGGAGCTTGTAACCCGCCTCTTGCCTACGAAGCTTTGAACAGGGAAGTAGATCTCGGCACGCTGCTCCCCTGCAATGTTGTGGTCTATGTCAGGGATGACGGCAAGACGGCGGTCATGGTCATGGACCCGGTTGCCGCGCTTTCCATGATCGGTAATCAGGAGATGGTAGAGTTTGCGAAAAAGATCGCAGAAAAGATGGAGCGGGTGTTGGCAGCCTTGTGACAGAAATAACTATTTGCTCAGGATTTAATTACGAAAACAATACTAGCAAATGCTCCTCATTAATCTGGTGCTGCTTAAGAATGAGAAGGGCATATACAACTCCTTCCGGACTGTAGCAAAAAATGTTGTGTATCATGAGCTCCATAAAGGATTGAAAGCTATGGAAAGAGCTTTTCAGATCGCTGTGTTCATTTGAACAATCGCGCTCCATCTTATTTACTCCGTCAGCCTGAAAAATTACGGTTGTGGCCCGCAACCCACCGTGCATTCGTACATTACCAATGGTGATATTTATATGGGAATATCACTCGCGGTTGGCGCGTTGTTTACATTGTCCTGTGTGCGCCGCTTTCTGTACACACGATCACATGCCGTGGCTGCCGGAGCCATCGGCGGAACAGCCACTATTGCCGGTGTTGCTGCAGCCGGTTGCTTCCTTACCGGCTGCTGTGGCTCACCTATGCTCATTGTGTATGCCAGCATCCTGGGTATACAAGGGTTCGAGGTCCCAAAATGGGTCATAGCATTTGTAACGATTGTTTCAGCCAGTCTCGGCTGGTGGTGGCTCATGCGAACGGATAAATGCGGTTGCGAAACCAAGTCATGTTGACATCACAAGTCATCACGCACCCCCTTGCAGGAATCAATGGTAAATAACGCCTCGAGATTTTTTGAAAAGTGAGAATAATCGTGACCCCACAACACACAACACTTGAACTGAATATTCGCGGCATGGATTGTTCCGGCTGCGCCAGGAAAATAGAAGTCATTGCAGCGGCTCTTGCCGGGGTTACCAAGGCAACAACAGTATTAGCCGACCACAAGTTGGTGGTGCTGTACGATTCTGCCAAAACAACACCAGATGAAATCCGCCGGGGCATTGAAACAGCAGGCTACGCCATCATTGCCGAGGGGGATGAGGACCAGATCGTACCTGGATGTGACGCTCAACCGCCACGATTGAGTAATCCCGAGGGCCACCGGGTCCAACTGCGCATTGAAAACATGGATTGCCCGACCGAAGAGGCGCTGATTCGCAACAAGCTCAAAGGCTTTCCCGGAATTACGGGCCTCGAATTCAACCTGCTGCAGCGCATCCTGACCATATACCATACCTTGCCGTCGCTGGAGCCGGTAGAGGCCGCCCTGAAAGCCATTGGCATGGAGGCCGGAACGGTCGAAGCCCATGACGAAATACCTGAAGTGGAAAAGACCAACTGGCGGCCGTTGATCATCTCGGGGGGCGCTGCCCTGGCTGCGGAAATCATCGAAGTGATGAGCACAGGCCACCACTGGCTGACGTTGCTCCTGGCGCTGGTCGCCATTCTCACCGGGGGGTTGAAGACCTACAAAAAGGGATGGATTGCGCTGCGTAACCGCAACCTGAACATGAACGCTCTCATGTCTTTTGCGGTGACCGGCGCACTGCTCATCGGCCAGTGGCCGGAAGCGGCCATGGTCATGATCCTGTTTGCGCTGGCTGAAGTGATCGAAGCAAAGTCTCTCGACCGAGCCCGCAACGCCATACGCGGCCTGTTGGCCATGTCTCCGGAGAATGCCACCGTGCAGCTTCCGGATGGTACATGGGGTGAGGTGTCCGCCAAAAGCGTCGCGCTGGACAGCATCGTTCGGGTTCGGCCCGGTGAGAGGATCGCCCTGGACGGTGTGGTGATCGAAGGAAATTCGACGGTTGACCAAGCTCCGATTACCGGGGAGAGCCTGCCGGTGGACAAGAGCCCCGGAGAACCGGTCTTTGCCGGCACGATCAATCAGGCTGGATCGTTTCAATTTCGGGTTACCGCCCTTGCCACCAATTCAACGCTCAGCCGGATCATCCATGCGGTCGAGGCCGCGCAGGGGAGCCGCGCACCGACCCAGCGCTTCGTTGACCAGTTCGCCCGCATCTACACCCCGGCGGTCTTCGCCGTGGCCTTGGCGGTAGCTGTTATTCCACCCCTGGCCTTCGGCGGTGTATGGCTGGAATGGGTATATAAAGCGCTGGTAATGCTTGTCATTGCTTGTCCCTGCGCTTTGGTAATATCGACGCCGGTCACTATCGTCAGTGGTCTTGCCGCTGCTGCCCGGCGGGGTATCCTGATCAAGGGTGGGGTTTATCTGGAGGGAGGACATAAGCTTGCCTGGCTGGCGTTGGACAAGACCGGCACTATCACCCACGGCAAACCGTTACAGACCGATTTCAAGGTGTTTGGAAACTTCGATCCTAAGGAAGTCCGATGTCTTGCCGCCAGTCTGGCCAACCGCTCCGATCATCCTATTTCGCACTCAATTGCCGTGGCGGCGGAAGCAGACGGCGTCATGCTGCGGGAAGTTGCTAATTTTTCTGCTATTGCGGGTCGGGGAGTCTCAGGACTTATTGGCGGCAAATTGTATCGCTTAGGCAATTTCCGGCTTGCTAAAGAAAACGGCTTCGGCAAGCCTGATCTGATCAGCTCTATCGATGCGTTGGAGCGCCAGGGCAAAAGTGTTGTCCTGTTGACTGACGACAACCAGCCTTTAGCCTTGTTCGGCGTTGCCGACACCATTAAGGGCTCAAGCCGTGAAGCAATAGCTGATCTGCATCGGCTCGGGGTGCGCACCATGATGCTCACCGGGGACAATCAGCACACCGCCGAAGCAATCGCCCGTGAGGTTGGGATTGACGAGTTCAAGGGAGAACTGCTGCCGGAGGATAAACTCAAGGCTATTGAGTCATTGCAAGGAAATGGCGGCACCGTCGGCATGGTGGGGGACGGCATTAACGATGCCCCAGCACTGGCACGCGCCGACATTGGTTTTGCCATGGGCGCAGCCGGTACGGACACCGCCATCGAAACCGCCGATGTTGCCCTGATGGATGACGATTTGCGTAAGGTGGCGGTTTTTGTGCAGCTCTCACGCACGACTGCAACAATGCTCAAACAGAACATCGCCCTGGCGTTGGGAATAAAATCAATCTTCCTAGTGCTCACGCTTTTGGGGCATGCCACCATGTGGATGGCGGTTTTTGCCGACATGGGGGCGAGCTTGATGGTTGTATTTAATGGGTTGCGTCTGTTGCGTAAGTAAATCTATCCATACGGGAATGTCGTAGTAAGTATCCCTTGACAGATAGTTTATTTTGGGCTATTGATATTAAAAATCAATTTCATCACAACTGGATGGGTATGTCTCAAATAAATCAAACAACATCGGGAAATTTTTATTCTCATCGAAACATCACTGATCAAGTGCTCGAAAACTTCACTGATGCTCTCGATTGTCTGACCGCACACCTTATGCTGGAATGCTCCGAGGTCTTGGCGGGAGTGAAACCGGCCAATCTGATTTCCATCGTTAATCGTACCCGCCCGTGCGGCAGGAATCTCTATCTGCTCTGGCAGCAGCACCATACCGATCTTGCTCAGCGCCTTAACAATCTCAACTTCATGGTACTACAGAGCAGGCAGCAATCATTACTGCTGTTATGTTACGACCATGTCCGGCTTGAACATCATCTGTCCCATCCAGGTATTCGGACCTTGTTACATAAGGCAGGATACAAAGATGATGCCGACTGCGAAGGCATGCTGCTGGAATTGCGCAGCCGGATTGGCGGTAATAACTCATTTCCCCATGAGATTGGCCTGTTTATCGGTTATCCGGCAAAAGATGTGGCCGCCTTCATGGGATTAGTCAGACTGCCGTTCACCTGTCAACGACTCTGGAAGATTTATGGCAACCCGGCACGGAGTCTTGCCTTGGCGGAGCAATACCGCTGCTGTCGTAATAAAATGGGTGCCATACTGGCGAGAGGCACCAGTAAAACTCTCGAAATTGATCGTTCAGACCATCCTTTTTTTTGTCAAACTGATGAAAATGATTATCAATATCTACCGTGTTAACTAATCACCAGAAATAACAGATTTTCGGAGGAAGAAATGAGTAAGCAAAGCAGCTGTAGCTGCCATGGTGGAAAAACGTGTGAGGAAACCGGTCTCAAAAAGATCGTCATGGTAGGCAACCCCAATGTGGGGAAAAGTGCTCTGTTCAACCGGTTGACCGGTTCCTACGTGACGGTGTCAAACTATCCTGGAACCACAGTCGAAGTTTCCCAGGGGAAATGCAAAATCGATGGAGAAGAGTATTCCGTTGAAGACACACCCGGTATGTACTCACTCCTGCCGATCACCGAGGAAGAACGGGTGAGCCGGGATATCCTGTTGACCGGCAAGAGTGACGTTGTCCTGTGTGTGGTTGACGCCAAGAATCTGAAACGGATGCTTTCGCTGGCTTTGCAGCTGGTGGAGGCGTCCCTCCCGGTTATTCTTGTTCTCAACATGATGGATGAGGCCAACCGTTTGGACATCCGGATTGATGAAGGCGGGTTGGAAAAGAAGCTAGGAATTCCTGTAGTGGGTATTTCCGCCCTTTCCGGTAAAGGCGTGGATGTCCTGAAGAGCCGGATACATTCCTACTGCCGCCAGGAGAGCACTGCCGAGGTATTCTATGGCGACACCCTCGAAGGGGCCATCAATGCCTTGGCTCCGGTCATGCCCGCAGAAACCGGATTGTCCCAAAGAGCACTGGCCCTGCTGCTGATTCAGAATGATCCACACATCTCTGAGCTGGTCCGTTCAATTGAAGGACATTCACCGGAGTTCCTGGATAGCACTATTGCCGAGTTGGAGAAGAATCTGGTCGAGCCGGTCGGCTATACCGTCCCGATGATGCAACACAGTACTGCTGAAGACATCTGCAATGAGGCTTTTAATCCTCCAGCAGACAGGGAGCCTTCCTTTGCCCAGCGTCTCAGCGACTGGACTATGGAACCTCTGACCGGTATTCCGATACTCATGATTGTGCTCTACTATGGTCTGTACAAGTTTGTCGGCAGTTTCGGCGCCGGCACCATCGTCGGTTTTCTTGAGGAGGATGTATTCGGGAAATACCTCAGCCCGTGGATTAATGACATGCTCATGGCTTATGTACCCTGGGGACCGCTTCGGGAACTGATCGGTATGCAGTACGGCATCGTCACCCTCGGTATCCGCTACGCCATTGCCATCATTCTGCCCATTGTCGGTACATTCTTCATTGCCTTTTCCATTATTGAGGATACCGGCTACCTGCCACGCTTGGCGATGATGGTCGATAGGATCTTCAAGAAAATCGGTCTCAACGGACGGGCGGTCATTCCCATGACTCTTGGTTTCGGCTGCGACACCATGGCGACGATGGTAACGCGCACCCTGGAGACAAAGCGCGAACGGATCATCGCCACGCTGCTGCTGGCCCTGGCGATCCCGTGCAGCGCCCAACTGGGCGTAGTCCTTGGCATGGTGGCGAACAACCGGGCAGCCATGGCAGTCTGGGCTGTTTTCATGATCGGGATATTCCTGGTGGTCGGCTTTCTCACTGCCCGGCTCATGCCTGGCGACCGTCCGAATTTTTACATGGAGGTTCCACCTCTCAGGATGCCTCGCCCCGGAGCGGTCTTTATCAAGACCTACACCCGAATGCAGTGGTATTTCATGGAGATCCTGCCGATGTTCATCCTGGCCAGTGTCATGATCTGGCTCGGCAACATTACTGACACCTTCAAGGTGGTCGTTTCGTGGCTGTCGCCGGTCATGGGTTTGATCGGCCTGCCCAAAGAAGCAGCGGTGGCCTTTCTATTCGGATTCTTCCGCAGGGATTACGGCGCAGCCGGGCTCTACGACCTTCAGAAGGCCGGTGCCCTTAGCGGGAATCAGCTGGCAGTGGCGGTCATAACTCTGACCCTCTTCGTTCCCTGTATCGCTCAGTTTCTGATGATGAAGAAAGAGCGCGGACTCAAGATGGCGTGCATGATGGCGCTATTCATCTTCCCTTTCGCTTTTCTGGTCGGGGGACTGGTGAATTTCCTGCTGAACGTGACCGGCATTCAGCTTTGATAGTCAAATGCCAAGATAAATAAGACATGGAGATACTATGAAAACGAACGAGCGTATTGAAGAATCCTTGGAGAAGCTTTGGGAGCAGTTGGAGGAAAATTCCGGCGGCAACATGTTGTCGGAAATACTCGATCCGGAACAAACCGCTTCACTGGAAACACTGGAGGAAAAGGGACTTATTGAAAAATTCCAGGGGGGAATCAGGTTTACTGAGGCAGGCCGCGAGGAAGCACGTCTTGCAATCAGAAGGCACCGCCTTTCGGAACGACTTTTCCACGACATCATCGAAACGAATCAGGACGACATGGAAGAAGCCGCCTGCCAGTTCGAGCATGTGGTCAAGAAGGAGATTGAGGAAGAGATTTGCCGGTTGCTCGGACATCCTGAAACCTGCCCGCATGGAAAACCGATCCCTCCTGGTGCTTGTTGCCAAAAAGCGCGGCTCAGCGGCGACAAATTCGTTGCTTCACTCGCTTCATTGAAGAGAGGCGAGAAAGGCGTAATCGCCTATATCAAGGCGGGAGACTCGAAAAAACTCCAGAAACTTATGGCCATGGGGATACTACCGGGCAATCCCATAACTCTGACCCATGCTTTTCCTTCTTTCGCATTTACCGTCGGATACAGTCAGTACGCCGTGGACAAGGATATGGCTGAGGCAATTTACGTGAAGAGGGCAGAGCGCGCAATGCCATAGTGATCGACAATTTTGCGTTACCGCTACAATTCATGATAGAAAAGTGTCAACACATTGTGGCGGGCAATAACTTCTTCCGTTTGCTAATTATAGAATTCAATGAATTCACTTGTCTTTAATTGCTACAAGTTTTCAATTGAATGCTGGATACCTAATCATGCGACCTTTTGCACAACGCCGATATTGGACAACTACGGTGAAACTATCAGTAATTGTCACATCCTTATTTCTTATTATTCTCACTGGCATAAGCAAAGAATGCCATGCACATCCACACGTTTTTATCGACTGTTCGATTCGTCTTGAATTTAGTGGTGGGAAACTGACTGGGATTATCGAAAAATGGAGCTTTGATGAAATGTTCAGCTCTATGATTTTAATGGATTACAGTAAGAATGGGAGCGGCAATATTGATAGCAACAAAATAGCGGCTCTGAAAAAAGAATATTTTGATAAATTAGCCAAGGATTCTTTTTTCACAAAAATGTACATTGACAATAAAGTAATGAAATTCAACGTTGCCTCTAATTTCGTGCCTACAGTTGAAGATGGAAAACTCATTTTCAGTTTCAAGCTGAATACGGGAGGAGTACCAATACCAAGTAGCGGGGCATCCGTCACTGTATATGACGACACCTATTACAATAGCATCGAAATTGCAGAAGCTGGTGTTGCCGGGTTGGTGCCAAGCGGTTTAAAGCTGAAAAAGGGGCAGTTTAAGGAGGTTGCATACTATTTTGGGCAGGTACATCCCGATGCCGTGAGGTTACAAAGATAAGATGAAATATTTGCTGATTGTTTTATTTTTCCTGACTATGCTAAATAGTGTAGATGCAGCACCTCTTATTCAGCCCCCCGTGGACCGTGCTGATCAGAAAGTAGGTTATGCTGCCAAGATCGTAGAATATCAGTCCGAACTGCGACAGATGCTTGTTGCCGAGACCAAGAAATTTAAAAGTGGGAAATCCTCTTCAATTCTATTATTACTCCGGCAATTAAACATCTCAATTATGCCGCATAGCTGGCACATGGGTGATCGAAGAACTTTTTGACTTTACAAGATCTGTTTTGAAGATGCTTCATATGCTTTCGGGACTTTGATTCTAACTGCTTTACATTCTGGGCGCGTTCTCCAGAGTGTACTCGCCCTTTCAGGCTGTTATTGAGATATTCATCCGGATTTAATTCTGGAGAATAGGATGGTAGGTAGAACACCTCGATCTTGTCTTTGTGTTTTTCCAACCAGTCCATGACCACATGGCTGTGGTGCACTTTCAGGTTGTCCAAGATCAGGTACACCTTACGACCAGCGTCCTTGACCAGTCTTTTCATGAAGGTGATCAGGCGCTTACTGTTCATGGTTTCCTTGTAGAACATGAATCTGACCTTGCCCTGGTTAGTGATTGCAGAAATCATGTTGATCCGATGCTTGCGACCCGTCTGGCGAAGTACAGGTGTCTTGCCTTTTGGAGAGTACCCTCTCTCCACGTTGGCGCCGGTTTGGATCCCTGTTTCGTCGCCCCAGTAAATTTCAGCCTTTTCCTGCTTCGCCCGTTTGGAAATCGCCGGATACTCTTTGGCAAGCCAGTTAACAACAGCAGGAGTGCTTTGCTCTTTCGCCCATTTAGCTGGTTTTTGGGGGGTAAATCCCCAGCGCTTCAGATATTCGCCAACCGTTCGGATCGGCATTGCAATTCCGCTCTTTTGTTCAATTAAAAGACGGACAGCATCGCGAGTCCAGAGAGCAAAAGAAAGTTTGAGCTGATTGGGTGCTTTGTCGATGATAAGACGCTTGATTTCAGCTTCCTGCTCGGTAGTAAGGTCGCGTTGTTCCCCTTGGCGGCGTCCTCGCTTGCCTTTAACAATGGAGCCGGGACCTTCCTTTTTGAAACGCTGCCAAACTTTGCTGCAATGGGATTCGCTGATACCAACAATTTCAGCAGTTTCCTTGTTGGGACGGCCTGATTTCCGTAGCCTGACTATTTGTTGACGATGCGCTTCCTGGACATCTTGCTTGAATGTTCTTGCGTCGATCTTTTTCATGCAGCAACTGTAACACAAATCAACCTAAATAGATGTATTTAGTTGCCGAGGTAATATCAATCATTTTCATAAGCTTTGTTTATGGAGCAGTCCATGCAATCGGTCCTGGCCATAATAAGGGCGCTGTTTCGGCATATGTCATTTCGAACAAATCAAAGCAGCTCAAAAGTGCTGTCCTTGGCTTTTCATCCGGAATAATGCATGGGGTGGGCACTATCGGAATTGTTATGCTCATTTATTATGTTACCGATTATAGGCTTGGGCATACTTTCGATACCGTTTCGAAGCAACTAATGCTTTTCTGCTCTGTCGGAATAATTGTAATAGGTTTAGTTAATTTAGTATCTTCCGTTCAAGAACGTAAACAAGGCAAAATTGAAAACTCAATATTCATCTTTTTAAGTGGACTCGTTCCTTGTCCTGCTATTCTCATTATTCTGTCTTTCTTTATTTCCTCAGGGGTTATTGGTATTGGAGTAGCAGCGGCTCTGTCCTTAACACTAGGCATGTCGTTATCTTTGAGTGTAATTTCACTGTCTGCTTCCCAGGCAGGACTATTATTAAACAGGGGAGATGGCAGGTGGCAAAGATATTTTAGAAGTGCAGGCGCTCTAGCAGTGATTCTTTTCGGTATTTTACTGTATATGAATATATAATTATCGACAATCCGGCCTATGCGCGGATTCTGGTCTCTGTGAAATTATTTTTGTGAAAGCGTAAGTATCGTAAGCCTCGAATGCTTGCTTATTGTATCTGGGCTTCACTTCATACAGTTTGTGAGTACCTTTCGTGTAGAGCAGCTTGGCTCTTAGGACTTCAAAAGAGTAACCGTTCCCTGCCGAATATACAGACCTGAAGTGGGTGCGGTCAAGGTGACGGGCTACGCCGGCGAACACTACTTCGAGGCTGAAATAGTCAAAGGCGAAATCAAACCTGGTGACATCGCCAAGAAAAATACAACTTCCTGTCTGGTGCCGAGACGAAGCTAATAACGTAAGTTGGTCGCAGGAAAAGCCGGTAACCAGAGTAGTCCTTTGCCGGCTTTTAGAATTGAGGCGTAAGCAAAGTACCGTGTTGAATATTCTCTATATTGCCAAACCACTGTTGATGTGGTGCTGTATGTATTGGCACGCCAAATGCTTTTAATTAGACGTTTAAGTGATCGCACCAAATCAAAGGAGAACTCGCAACATGAAAAAAACGACTGTACTAATCGCAGCACTTTTTGTACTCTCGGCCCCGTTGACAGCTCTTGCCATGGACCATGAATCCATGAAAATGGAGCATGGCGGTATGATGTCCATGGGGAAACTTGCCCATGAGGAGGTGGTGGATGGCGTAAAGTCGACCTTCAATGTTATCGACATCAAGGCGAAGATGGCGGAGATGGGGATGAAAGAGACCCATCACATCATGGTTGTGTTCACCGACGTCAAGAGCGGCAAGCAGTTAAGTAAAGGTGAGGTAACGGTGAAAACCCAGGGGCCTGACAAGTCAGAGCAGCTGAAGGACCTGATGGGAATGGAGGGCGGTTTCGGCGCCGACTTCACCATGCCGAAGAAGGGTAAATACGGCGTGATGTGCAAGTTCAAGCTGGTTGACGGAAAAGTCAGATCGGCCAAGTTCTGGTATACGGTTAACTAAACTCGCTACTTTTGGAAATTGGCACCTGGGTGCGATACAAAGATTGTTCCTACGGCATCTAAGGGGAAACAATGTTCAGGAAATTATCCCTTATACTAAGGGTCCCTGATGGGGCCACCCATTTTATCGACAAGCCTTGAATGGTGCCCACGCTATAATTCGTTAAGGTAATAAATGTCACCTTTTTAGTTTCCACACCCAAATTCAGAGACCCTTTATTTTTTAGCATCTGTGATAATTCTTAGTTTTATATATTCTGGGCGGTAAACAATGGCAACTATTGACATTAAAATTGAAGGCTCTCTGCTTATAGCATCTGTCACAGGAAACTTGACTGCTAATGAAGTCATAGCTGTCATAAATAAATACTATCCAACGGGGACAATCAGGGATGTCATCTGGGATTTAACAAATGGTACGATGCAATCCATATCCATGGAAGGATTTGCAGCAATAGCCGAGGTCAGCAAAGAAACATCCACAAAAAGGGCACAACAAAAAGGTAAAACTGTTTTTGTTACAAGTAATACTACAGAGCACAACATGTTCTGCAAATATACTGCACTCGCTGAGATAGCAGGAGCTGTTGTTGAATTTAATGTATTCAAGACGGTCGATGGAGCTAATAACTGGATACGCGGATATTTTGTTTCACAAGCAAAAAAGACTGAGAAGACATAATCTACACCATAATAGACCCAACCTTGCGACTACCGAACCTTGGTCGCTTTCGCCGGAATGCTGGTCGGATTCACAGCGGAACACCGGTCGCCATCACGTCAGTTCCTTCGGTCGAATTCACCGGAATACGCATCCAGATACCAAGTCAGCTCAAACAACTCACATAATAATCATAATATAATAGTACGTTACGCCTTTAGCCAGATGCTACTTTGCGCTTTTTAGTGCGAATGTTGGGATATCCCCCTGTTGACATGAATGATTTCAAAAGGCCACTCTAATAAGCATTAACTTGCTTTTCATTCATCAGGTGGTATCGTGAAACGGCTTCTTCAGCCTGTACCGAATGACAAACGGAGTAACCATGAAAACCACGATGATCCTTTTCTCGCTGTTGGCCCTGACTGCCTGTGTATCTAAATTCAACACCACCGATTTAACCCCAGGCATGACACAGGCCCAGGTCACCCAGTTACTTGGAAAGCCCGTCAGCGCCACACTGACAAACGGAGAACGGCAACTCATTTTTAAAATCCATGATGATGCGTTTGGGCGTAGTGACACTTTTTATGCAATCGGATTTAAGGACGATCATCTTACCAGTATTGCGCCATTGCCCGAGGATATGCAGGAAATGGGGCCGATTGATCGAGCACTACGATCCCGCGGACTACGAAGCAATAACGGCAGCTCGTATATTAAAACTCCCAACGCTTACGGCCCAGGCGTACACATGGACCAATATGGTAGACCGGTGCAGGTCGTCCCCCAATAATAGTCATCGTCGACAATCAATAAAGGCGCGGCATCATCCCGCATTGGCCCTGTGGAGGCCTAAAGACAGGGCAAGCCATGGTGTAGCCCCGCTGTAGTTTGAACTTCACACGGGCGCAATTTTCGTCTCGGTCTCTTCGCCTGCCTCCGCTTCGTCAACGACTTTGATGTCTGGTCTCTGCCACCGCTTTCCGGCTTCTACAGTCACCGGGTAGTGGGTCATTGAGCAACAGAAACCTTATTTATTTTGAAATATGAAACCAGTTTACCCTCATTATCTAAAGGCCTTTCCGCAAGCCATCCCCTCCATAGGTAATCCGACGCTAATACCCCTATCAACCCCAAAGACCCCCCTTCTCCCATTGTCGATATGTCACACGAAAAATATCGTACCTGGCCCACCTGTATGTCGATCATCGTTTTTTCAGAATAAAATTTTTCGGGCGCAGTCGGCACCCAGTATGCTTCATAACGCCCTGGCATTATGTCTGCTACTATGTATTCTTTGAAGGCCGTTGACCCTATATTCTGACCGTTTACAAAAACGGGTCCGGTATTTGCGGTTTCCTTTAAGGGAATATTCGAGAATACGGATTTGAAGTGTCCGGCAGAAACAAAAATACGGCCCCATCCCTTTTCAAGTTGAGGGAGTCGTGTAAATTCAGGTCTTGGCGGTGGTACTGTCGCACACCCTGCCATTGCCAGCACCAGCAACGCCATTCCTGCAATCAGTTTTTTCATAACCCCTCCTGTCTTTGATCTAAAATATTTGCCGCAATAAATCACGCTCTATCTGCATTAGCAACTATTTAATGCAAAACCATTAAACAGGTGTAACGAATTACGTGCCTTTTAAAGTATCTCTGGGAAAAAGTCGGGTCCCCTGTCATGGATTTCGGTCTCAATTGTTGACTCCGATTCACACCCCTCGAATAAATTATTTGTTCATTAATGACTTGTCCTGTATTAATCCATTGTTGCCTATGATCTTCAGGAGGTGGCACATGGTTCAAGAATTGCCTGATAACCAGCCAATTGATTATTCACGATTTGGTCATGACTTTTTCAAGTGCTATTTTGGTGACAGTCCTGATGTCACAATTACGGAACTATCAAAGATACTTGGGGTCGGTGGTGTGCGCAAATGGGGTGATAAATTTATAGCGTGGATCGATATGAAAAAGTTACCCTGTGTAAAAAGAAAAGGTCGGGCGAGAGTTACGCCTGCCATTCTTGCGTCATGGTTTGAACGGGAATCTAATCGGATACAGAGTGAGAAGATGCTGGCCCTTAAGAAAAGAAGTCAGACTTAAGTGAGTATTTTTTGGGGGATGAAAATGCAACTTGGCTATTATTGCCCATCCCCCGAAATTGTAAAATCGGCCCTTATCATGTGGCCTTCAGGTCTTTGCTGATTCGATAGACAGAAGCAATCCCAATCCCCAACTCAGCAGCGATAGCCTCTTTGGTTTTGCCCTCAACCAGCAAGTTTGCCACTTCCCCAGATTTAGCCCTTGCCGTTGCTTTCCGCCCCTTGTACTTCCCCTCTTCCTTTGCCTTGGCTATGCCGTCACGTTGTCGTTCCAGCATCATCTCCCGTTCAAACTGTCCAATTGCGGCAAGCATGGTCAACATCATCTTGCCGGTAGGCGTTCCGGTATCCAGATTGATATTGAGTATCCGGAGCGCAACACCTTTACCTTCCAAAACTTCGACTATCTCCAGCAGATGCTTGGTGCTGCGTGCAAGTCTGTCGAGCTTGCAGACAACAACAACATCGTTTTGACGAACGTAGTCAAGCATGATTGCCAGTTCAGGACGTGCGCTGTCTGCGCCTGAAATCTTCTCTTGATAGAGCCTCTCGCACCCTGCCGCTTGCAATTGATCAAGCTGCACCTCCAACGACTGCCCTGAAGTGCTAACCCTCGCGTATCCGATCACCGCCATAGCTGTCTCCCTATCACTAAAAACTAAGATGTTTTGATAATATACTATCAAAACTCCAAAGTCATTTTATATGATAGGTTGAATCGACACTTTTTGAGCCTATCGCTAGGCCAAGCCCTGTGATTGGTGCGTTCATTACTCCATGGTCCACTCAATATATACTTCTTTTATAAGTTGAGATTGGCTGATTTGAGTTTCTTAGACTCAGGTTAATATGGTATTGATTAAAAACTCGTATTAAGAAGAGTTTGTGACATGCCTGAGCCTTATCCACTGTACTGTTTAAAAAAATGGAGAGTCAATGCCCACTATATACGACAACATAGAGAATCAGTTTCTTGAAGGCTTAAACAATTCCATGGAGATTGCTACCAGAGCAGATTTCTGTGTCGGCTATTTCAACCTGCGTGGCTGGAAAGGTGTCGCTGACCATGTTGACAAATGGGATGGTGGTGAAGGAAGCTGCTGTCGTCTGTTAATCGGGATGCAGAGAATGCCGTTGGAAATGGTGCGGGCGGGTTATTCCAAATCAGGTCCAGGCATAATGGATAATCAGACGGCCAATCGTATTAAGAAACAGCTGGCTCAGGAATTTCGAGAACAATTAGTCATCGGCGCACCTACGGAAGAGGATGAAAAAGCACTCCGTAAGCTTCTGCATCAGATAAGGGATGGCAAGGTTATCGTCAAGCTGTTCCTTAAATACCAGTTACACGCAAAACTGTATCTTACATTTCGCAAAGACAATATCTGCCCTACCATTGGCTATCTCGGCAGCAGCAATCTGACCCTTGCCGGTCTTAATCACCAAGGCGAACTGAACATCGACGTCCTCGAACAGGACGCAGCATGTAAGTTGTCTGAGTGGTTTGATGAGCGCTGGGAGGACCATTGGTGTATAGACATCTCCAAAGAGCTGGTTGAAATATTGGATAACAGCTGGGCCACGGAAAATCTGATTCCGCCTTATTACATCTATCTGAAAATCGCCTACAATCTATCACGAGAAGCCCGTGCAGGCTTCGCCGAGTTCAAAATACCGCGAGTGTTTCAGAAAGAGTTGCTGGAATTCCAGCAGAAAGCAGTGCTGGTTGCCGCACACCACCTCAATAAACGTGGTGGCGTCATCATCGGTGATGTCGTTGGTTTGGGCAAGACCATTACGGCGACCGCACTGGCAAAGATATTTGAGGAAGATTTCTTCCTGGAAACACTTATCATCTGCCCTAAGAACCTGGTGAACATGTGGGAAGGTTATGCCCACAAATACCAGTTGCGTGCAAAAGTCATCTCAGTAACAAAGGTACAGAAAATTCTTCCCAAAGAACGACGCTATCGGCTGGTGGTCATAGACGAAAGTCATAACCTCCGAAACCGGGAAGGAATGCGTTACAAGTCTATCCGCGAATATCTTCAGCTGAACGAAAGTAAGGTTATATTGCTGACGGCGACCCCCTACAACAAGACCTATCTTGATCTTTCAACCCAACTGGCACTGTTCCTGGATGAGGACACCGACCTGGGCATCAGCCCCGAGCGCTACATTGAAAGTATCGGTGGACCGGTGCAGTTCATGGCAAAGCACCAGTGCCACGCCAGGAGCATTGCTGCATTTGAAAAGAGCGATTCACCAGATGATTGGCGCGAACTGATGAGGTTGTACCTGGTTCGTAGAACACGGAGCTTTATCAAAGAACATTACGCCAAGACCGACCCCGAGAAGAAGAGGAAGTATCTTGAATTTGCCGATGGCAGCCGATCATATTTTCCCGATCGGATACCAAAGGCTGTTATCTATCATTTTGATCCGAAGGATAAGAATGACCAGTATGCCAGGCTCTATTCCAACGATGTTGTTGACATCATCGACGATCTCGATCTACCCCGCTACGGCCTTGCGAATTATATCGATGAAAAAAGCCTCCTGAAATTCACCGAAAAAGAGAAACAGATCAAGGACAATCTTTCCCGTGCCGGCAAGCGACTGATGGGTTTTTGTCGCACCAATCTGTTCAAGCGCCTTGAGAGCAGCGGCTATGCCTTCCTGCTATCTCTTAGCCGCCATGTCCTCCGGAATTACCTCTACCTGCATGCCATTGAAAACGATCTTGAGTTTCCGATAGGTCCTCAGCAAGGTAGCTTCCTGGATGGTTTTATCGAGGACGAAGATGGAGATGGCGACTCCCGTAAAGTACATCTCGACGCCAACAGTTATCTTGACCAGGCTGCCGATCTTTACACCTACTTTGCCACAAAAGAGCGTGATCATTTCGAGTGGATCAGGGCGGGCCTTTTCAAAAAATCCCTCAAGACTCAGTTGATGAAGGATAGCAATGCAATACTGAAGATCATCAACATGGTGAAAGAATGGCGCCCCAAAGACGACCGTCAGTTGAATGCGTTATACGAACTCTGCACAAAGACCCATGCCAAGGAAAAACTACTGATCTTTACCCAGTTTGCCGATACCGCCCGTTATCTGGCGGAAGAACTGCTAAAACGGGGTATGACGCAGATTGAAGGCGTTACAGGTGATACTGACGATCCCACCGACAATGCCCGTCGTTTTAGCCCGATCAGTAATGGTGTTAAAGGTGTTGCAGGTACACCGCAGGAAATAAGGGTGTTGATAAGTACCGATGTTTTGAGCGAAGGGCAAAACCTGCAAGACTCTCATGTCGTTCTAAACTACGACCTCCCCTGGGCAATCATCCGCCTGATTCAACGGGCAGGACGTGTGGACAGGATCGGCCAGAAGTCCGACCATATTCTTTGTTATTCGTTTCTGCCGGAGGATGGGCTGGAAAATATCATCAAGCTGCGTGGCAGACTGTCACGACGTATCAGCGAGAATGCCGAGGTTGTCGGTGCCGATGAAACTTTCTTTGATGGAGATCCGATCAATATCAAGGATATGTACAACGAGAAATCAGGAGTCCTGGATGAAGGAGATGAGGGGGAGGTTGATCTTGCCTCCTATGCCTGGCAGATATGGAAAAACGCCACTGACGCAGACCGGAACCTATTGAAGATCATACCCGAGCTCGCCAACTCCATCTATGGTACCAAATCAATACAAGCTGCAGCAGCGGACAAACAGGGCGTTATCGTCTACAGCCGCACGGCAGAGGATAATGATTTTCTTGTTTGGTTGAATGAACAGGGCAATGTTATCACCCAGTCGCAAAAGATAATCCTGGACGCTACCGCATGTTCTCATGATACCCCGGCGCTCCACCGCCTGGAGCATCATCATGACTTGGTGGCCAAGGGGTTAGACTTGATCAAAGATACCGAATCATCCGCAACCGGCACGCTGGGCAAAAAATCAAGCGTCCGTTATCGTGTATTCATGCACCTTGATCGCTACATCAAGGCCAATGAAGGTACGCTTTTTGTCACTAGCGAGCTGAAACGCGCTGTAGATGACATCTTCAAATTTCCACTCAAAGAACTGGCGCGTGAGACTATCGGGCGACACCTTAAAACCGGCGTATCGGATGAAGGGTTGGCCGATCTTGTCATATCATTGCGTGATGACGACAAGCTCTGTATTGTCGAAGAAGAGGAATTTCATAATCGTGAACCGCAGATCATCTGCTCAATGGGGCTCGTCAATACGGAGGGGTAAATGTCCATCAAAAAAACAGTCTGCTCCAAACTAATAAAAAATTTCCAGCTGCGGGAGCTGTTCAACCAACTCGGCTGGAACCATGCCACCAAGAAAGAGCCGGTGGCGGTGAATGGCCAGGTCTATCAGCTTGAAGCGATTGCCGATAAGAGCGCCTTTTTTGTGTTTGTCTGTGAGACAAGCGGCAAGGTGCCTGACTATGCCACCCGCAAGAAGATTGATTCCGCCATCACCAAGCTCTATCACCAGCACCTGATCATCTTTATTGACAGCAATAAGCGCCAGCAAGTATGGCAATTAGTACTGAAGGAACTTGACAAACCGGCAGTTGTTCGAGAAACGCCATATTTTTCGACCCAGGAGCCGGAGCTGTTATACCAGAAGCTCCAGCACCTGTTCTTCTCCATTGATGAAGAGGACAATATCACCGTTGTTGATGTCACCGGCAGGGTGCAGACCGGTTTCAACACCAATGCCGAAAAGATCACGAAAAAATTCTACGAAGGTTTCAAAAAGGAGCACACTGCATTCCTGGCCTTCATCATCGGCATTCCCGAGCCACAGGACAAAGACTGGTATGCCTCACTGATGCTCAACCGGTTGATGTTCATTTACTTCATTCAGAAAAAAGGGTTTCTCAATAACGACAAGTTTTATCTGAAGACCAAGCTAGCCGAGACGCAGTCCCGCAAGGGTAAGGACAAATTCTATTCGTTCTATCGCAATTTCTTGCTGGTGCTATTCCATAAGGGGCTGGGATCACCAGATAACAAGAAGTTTGAAAGCGAACTGGGTAAGGTGCCTTATCTGAATGGTGGCCTATTCGATGTTCACGAACTGGAGATCACCTATACCGACATAAAGATTGAGGATAAGGCATTCGAACGAATATTCAGCTTCTTCGATCAATACGAATGGCATCTTGACACCCGCCAGCAGGCTACCGGCAAAGAGATCAACCCTGATGTTATCGGTTATATCTTCGAGAAGTACATCAACGACCGCGCTGCCATGGGTGCCTATTACACCAAAGAGGATATTACCGATTACATCGGCAAGAACTGCATCATCCCTTTCCTGTTCGATGAATTGAAACGGCTCTATGCTTTTGCTCTGAAAAAGGGGGGCGACATATGGAAACAGTTACAGAAAAACCCAAATGATTACATCTACCCAGCGATACAGTATGGTGTTGAGCTTGAATTGCCGGCTGGGATTGCCAAAGGCCTCGAAGATGTAAGCAAGCGGGAAGAATGGAACAAAGCTGCCCCTGCCGAATACGCCCTGCCGACTGAAATCTGGCGTGAGGTGGTTGAGCGACGCAGACGCTATGCAGAGGTAAAGGAGAAGATTGAAGCGGGTGACATTCACGAGATCAACGATTTGATCACCTACAACCTCGATATTACAAAATTTGCCATTGATGTTATCCAAAACAGCATCGATGCTGAACTGATCCGCCATTTCTACAAGGCGCTCGAAAAAATTACCATACTTGACCCTACCTGTGGTTCCGGCGCTTTTCTGTTCGCCGCCCTGAATGTCCTTGAGCCTTTGTATGAAGCCTGCATAGTGCGTATGCATTCCTTCGTTGCCGAAGCGGCCAAAGGCAAATACAAAACATTTGATGAAGTCCTGAAACGGGTAGATGCTCCCGAACACCCCAACCTCCAGTATTTCATCTTCAAGTCAATCATCCTCAATAATCTTTTTGGCGTAGATATCATGAATGAGGCCATCGAGATTGCAAAACTGCGCCTGTTCCTGAAGCTGGTGGCCACAGTGGATGTTGACTATAAGAAACCAAACATGGGGCTGGAGCCGCTGCCGGATATCGATTTCAACATCCGTTCCGGAAATACGCTGGTCGGTTTTGTGTCGATCGACGAAGTAAAAAAGGCGGTGGAAGGACAACTGGGTTTCCACGATAAGGATATTGCCAGTATCGAAGAAGCGGCTGATTATGTTAAACGGGCTTTTTCAGCGTTTCGTGAGGCGCAGATTGAAAATGACATCACAAAGAAAGGAGCCAAGAAGCAGTTGGTCGAACGCCTGCACAAGCTGAATGATCGGCTGGATGTGTATCTTGGAAAGCTGTATGGCAAAGACCCGAAGAAAACCGCCGAATACAAATCATGGCACGATTCACACAAACCGTTTCATTGGTTTGCGGAGTATTACGAGATTATCCATGATCGAGGTGGTTTTGATGTGGTTATCGGTAATCCTCCGTATGTTGAATATGGTGAAAAGCTGAAAAAAGTATATAGACTACTAAATTATCAGACTATTGAATGTGGTAATTTACATTCATACGTGGCCGAACGAGCTTATAAAATATCAAGATGCGAAGGATTTCTTGGCTTTATAGTACCACTACCATCTATAAATACTGACAGGATGAAACCACTTCAGGCTTTAATCAAACCTTCAAAACAGTTACCTAATCGCACTATCTGGATATCTTCTTTTGATGAAAGACCGAGTAAGCTTTTTGTTGGTGTTGATCAGCGGTTAATTATAGAGATTATTGGCTCAGTTTCAAAATCACCGAAAATATTTAGTACTGGAATTAATAGATGGTCATCAACTGCGAGACATTATTTGTTCAATTACCTATATTATTCAATGCAAGACAATAATGTCAGCGTGTTAACAGACTCGATCCTAAAGATAAAGTACAATAAATTTGAATCGAATATGCTATATCGCTTATATACAAATGAGGCTATTGAAAAATACAAGTCTTTTAAGCCGACCGAAAATATACTTGCATATAGAACTGCTGGTGGAAGGTATTGGAAAGCAGTTAGTAATAAAGAGTTTGATAGTGAATCGTTGAGTAATAAAATAGCGTATCTATCTGGAATATCAGGCAATCAAGCTGTTGCTATTGTAAGTAGCTCTACATTTTGGTGGTACTATTCGGTGCATTACGATATGTACAACCTGAAAGATTATATGATATTTGGATTCAGATTTAGCGGCTATTCTGAATCGATTGCAGGTCAACTTGAAAAACTAGGTAGTAAATTAGCTGCTTCAATTGAAACAAATTCTAAATTAGAGACAGTATATTCAAAAACACGAGGAGACGTTACATCCAGAAGGTATGTGATTAGCAAGTCAAAACCACTCATTGACGAGATAGATCATGTACTTGCGAAACATTATGGTTTTTCATCGGAAGAACTGGATTTCATTATTAACTACGACATCAAATACCGCATGGGCAAAAGCGGTGCTGAGGAGAACGGGGATGAGTAACCCCACCGTCATCAGCCTGCAAGAGGCCGTTGACGTTGATGCCGTCGATATTCTTATCGACATGCGCAGATTTATCCACTCTGCAGTGGTCCCCAAATTACGAACAATAATATGCCAATTGTTTTGGATGCCGCCCTTTACTGTCATAAAACACTTTTACGTGAAGTTATTGTACGGCCGGAAGGGTAAAAGGAAGAAAATGGGCTACCATTTACAGATGGCCCCTCATTGCAAGGATGTTGGTGTTACCCCTATCTGATATGGTTTCCGTGGCCACCTTACAGTCAATATTGGTTTGTACCGCAGATACAGCAATTCGCGTTCGGTATAGGAATACCTGTCGGGTGTCTTTGATATTCCGTCCTGCTCGATGATCCGTTTCTTGTTTGGGGTTGTAAGCCCTAATTGGTGATACTGGCAAAGACAGCATTTCGTATTTCTTGTTTTCCAGCACTTGCATTTGATAAATCAGCGATCGTTTTATTATAGCACAGTGTCGTACGTGAATATATTTCTTCTAAGTTTAATATATGATCGTTACTACTAAATATAGTCAAAACAAACTTTGTGGCCTGTTTTAAATAAAATTCTAAATTTGCGGTGAATAGACTTAATCTAAACCTAATATCAGAGCCGTGAACAATACAACACCTTATTCTATAAAGTCTTGACAAGTGCCATAACAGATGATTGTGATGTGTTTTGATTTTTTTTACTAGGTTATCTGGATTGCGAAAAATATTGAAAAGCTCATCGCATCTATAATACATTAGCTCACTTTTTTTGCATGACTCTAGTAAAATATCACGATGTCCCTGTGAGTGGATAATTTCAAGTAAATCATCGACAGTAATTTCATCAAGTTCCTTGCCGCTGCAAATTGATTTGAGATCTTGATGCCAATCTATTTCTGCATATTTAACTGTTGCAATAGTATCTAAGAGCAATCTGTGAAGATACGGCAGCACCATAACCATGGTAACATTATGCGATACTATTTCACCTATTCCGTCCCCACGACCTATGTGGCACATAGTTTCCAGGCCCATCCACCAATTTAGGAACTTGTCTTTGAAATTATCACTGTCTCGACCAAAACGATACTGTCTAATAGAACCTCTTATTTTCCTGTTTGAACTCTCTTCGATTACTGGTTTTTTTGATACCGTTATTAAATCGTGTATAAACGATTTGAAATCAGAATGGTTAATATCTTCATTTGGGTTTGGCACTATTGTTTTAACAATAGGCAACTCCACCTTATCGTCAACAAGTCTTCTTACATGGCAAACCTGATCAATTTTTAACGTTGACGGCTCGAAATCAAATCGTAGCAGATCAACAAACTGCTCAAAAGATTCCTTCGCATTTATTGCTGCAGAGAGAAAGTCTGAATCGCTTAATTTTATTTGAGTAAAACAAATGTAGTCATTATATTTAGTAAATTTTTTGGACGCTTTAGCTGCAATATTGCAAGGGTTATTCGTAAAAATGAAATCTCCATAACTTCCTAATTCAACTAATTTATTGCTACCCATAAGCCTCAGAGTCACTTCGAATTCTTGTGATTTATTGGAAAAATACCTGAACATAAAATGCAGATTTTTCTCGAAAGTATATTTTGAAGTATTTTTATCAGACAAAAAATGCTCATGCCATTTAAACAAGGTTTCAATTGGCCAACCTTTATCTATTAAATCAGACAATAAGCTTACAACCAGTGTTTTAATATTTTTTTTGTCGCCACTTACTATTGCTGGCAACAATTCAAAGGATAAACATTCCCAATAACGCCTTTCCAAATCTACTGAAAAATCCTTTGATAAATATAAAAAATCACGCTTTTTGTCTTCAAGCTCCTTCTTTCTTTTCTCATCTTTTTCCTTGTCCGGCTGGGGTTGTTCAATTAAATATGGTTTAATTCTATTGTAAAGTATGTTAAAGTGAATGCTAATTATTGGGTCATTTTCAAGACATTCATTTGATTCATCGCATAGACATTGTAAGCCGTTCGATTTTATTAGCCCAATCTGGATCTCTTGTGACAATTCCCTTATTAATGTCCTGCTATTCATGCACTTGACTCTATAAGTGTCTAGAGACTTTGAGTGAGTCAAGCTATACCAGAGCTCAATAAAGAAACGCTCATTATCGCTGAACTCAGCTGATTCAAATCTTTCTGACTTTAATATCCTCATCGAAAGTCCTTGACAATCCCCTGTAGGATGGTTTATTTATAACAAATATACAACGATAAGCCGGGAGTTAAGGGTGCCGGGAAGAAACCTTATTTTAGGTTCCCCGCTTCAAACACTCCCTTTATTATAGAAAGGCGGTCTTTATGACCGCCTTTCGCATTTCTAATTAGCTAATTAGCTGTTGATTTCATAATACCCCAACATCACTCACACAATCACAATCTGGTACGTATGCTGCCTTGGCAAGAGAGTAGTAAAAACATCTTGTGAAGTCAAACAATAGCTGGCAACCGCCCCTTGCACCTCAGCGCAGCGAAGAGTAGAGGTGCATTAAGCTATTGCACGTCGTTGGAGATGATGATTCATTCGTTATTGGTAACGATACGGAGGTGCTGTCGGTTTGTCACTCCAGGCGGCACCCCGTCTTTTTTGCCCCCGCCAATGCCAGTCAGCACCAAGCCAAAAATCAATGCATCAAGATCTTCGGTCCACATACATAAAGACGTAGCGACATCAGAGCGTGAAACACCGTCGTTTTTAAGCGCCGCGAAAACTTTCTGGAGCAGTTGGGAAGTTTCTCGCGGACAAGGGTCAGGCTCTTTGCTACGAAAATTATTTTCTGAAATCTGGATGCAAAGGGTCCGGTAATGCCAGTCAGTGATCAGATCGAGGGCATGTAAGCGGTAGTTGAGGGCTGCAACTGAAACAGCCCATCTTTTCTTCATCTGTATGATTACTGGCAGTGTGGCAAGTTTCGGGGCATGCGCAAAGACATCGCTTCGAGGCATCAACATTGCTGAGGCAAACGTATCGGCTTCATGCTCGGCTTCCCGGCCATCAGGGCCGCCGTGACGGTGCAATATGAGGTGTCCAAGCTCGTGCATTGCGTCGAAGCGACTGCGCTCACCAGACTTCATGGTGTTGAGAAAAATGAAGGGGGTTGCCTCCTGCCAATAAGAGAACGCGTCTACCTCCTTGCAGTCCTCTGCTAAGGAAAAAACTCGTACGCCATTCGCTTCGAGTAAATGGACGGTGTTCTTTATAGGGCGTTCACCAAGCCCCCAGTGCGATCGGACGCTGGCTGCCGCTGCTTCAGGTTGATACCCACGAAAGTCGACATCGGTAAGCTTCCATCCCGGTAATACAAAGCGGTGCTCAATCCATGAGGCCAACTCCACAGCAAGGGCACCGGCCGCCAAAGCAGAGTCGCGTTTGGCCGCTGTCATTGAGCTCAAAGCCCGGAAGCTCACGGCCTCTACTTCAGGACGGCTGATGGGCGGTGCGAAAAAGAATTCGGCAGGGAATCTCAACGCGCTCGCAAGCGCCATGATTGTTTCGCTTGTAGGTATTGTATCGCCACTTTCGTAAGCGGAGATACTGCGACTTACGACCCCGGCGCTGTTAGCAAGGACGGTTTTCGTTAGTTTACGTTTTTGCCGTGCCAGGGTTAGTCGCTGTGGGCAGAAAAGTTTTGTGTTCATATTTCAGTTAGCGCCGTGATATTTCAACAACAATATCGTCGCCGGCGTTCTCCTCTTCGTAATTAAGTGGTCCTGATTCGTCATCTATGGGGAATGGTGGCAGGAGTATTCTTTCTTCCCATTCCACAACATGCCCTTTCTCTGTAATAAGGCGAGGGAGTGATAGCTCACTGTGAACCTCATTTTTATTGCGGGAAATGAGTAGTAGCCATGTGTAGACGGGTGGTTTCTGCTGTGCCTGCTCAAGTTCTTCGACAAAAGAGAAGGCTGTTTGTACGAGCTGTATTATATTTTGCTCGATGGCAGCTGCTATTGCGGGGCCTTTTGGATATTTGGTTTCAGGGGTCCGTTTTGGATCCCCTGTGCACTTATCCCCTGTTGCAACCGCAATAGCGGTGGTTCCTGTTGAGTCAAGCGCGACCGCTAAGTTGTTCCCCTCAAAACGGGTCCAGCCTTTCGGAGCAAGGGTGTCGCGAAGACCACGGACGGTTTTACCCCAGGCGAGAAGCCCAGGGAGGCCCCTTGGGTCATTGGCAGTGCAGCTATCGCGGTGTAACTCACCGTTTTTTATAGCTGCATGTATTTCCTCCACACAGGGGAGACCGACTTCTAGCAGTCTTGACTCGACATCCGGTAAATTCACGTAGATCGCTCGGTTCATTTAGTCCTCCGAAAAAGGTGAACAACTCTTCTTGTTTTTCTACCTCATTTGAGGGCAGATGGCAAGAAGAATATAAAAAAAGATAGCGGGTATCCCCCTGTCGGAAAACACTTGATCTTCCGACAGGGGATAACATCATGTTGAAAAATGCGAAATCGCATCTTTTCCCTATCTCCCATTGGGTTCAAACGGTATGCTCTCACAAGTGATATTCTGATATGCCATTTTTTGAGCAGTCTTCAGGTCGTGACCCTGTTTCCTCAGTCGATTGACCAAATACCCGAACCTCTGCTTATCCTCATAACACAGATCATTGTAGTCTTGAGACTCAGGAGTACAGCAGATGGAGTATGAGTTGCAACCTAACATCTTCTTTTCATTGGTCAAAGTCTGGTGACCTCCACACTTTCATAAATCAAACTATCTATGTTGAGACCATACATTAACCAGCCGGTATTGCTACCGATCTAACATTATAAATCCATAGTCAACCGGCCGATAACACAAAAAAACAGGCTCCTTCCGGGAGTCCCCCACCCTGTTAGCTTGGGCCAAAGTAACCAGCTTCAAAGGGTATTGCAGAACGTTCCCTGCCCTACCCTTCTTCAGCCGGTAACTTTAAACGGCCTGGAAACCACTCGCCGACTGATTAAAGCTTTCAGTTCGTCGAGTCGTTTCATTCATTTCTTTTACCCGCCCGACTCCCTCCAAAACAAAATGAACCTATGATATAAACAACTGGGTTGACCAGGTTAACCGTTTTCTTACAGGAGGCAATCATGATTCGGCATCTAGTTAAAAACATTATTGTATTTGCTCTCACCCTCTCTTGCGCCTTACCGGCCCTGGCCAAGGAACCCCTCCGGATCATCGAGGGAGCCGTTTCAAAGGTCAGCGACGGAGACACCATCCAGGTGACTGACCGCTCCGGTAATAAAGTCAAAGTTCGTTTTTATGGCATCGATTGCCCAGAGACAGAGAAAGGTAATAAACGAACAGGCAAAATCAGCAAGCCAGGTCAACCTTATGGAGAGGAAGCGCTTCAGGCTCTCCAGCAGAAAATCGAGCGGCAGAATGTCCGACTGGAAGTGATGGCCGTTGACCGATATCATCGAGTCGTCTCAATCGTGATGTTTGGCAACCGAAACATAAACAAGGAGATGGTTGCTGATGGTTGGGCCTGGGCATACCGTCAATACCTGGACCGGCCTTATGCCAGCGAATACATTCAGGCGGAGGCGCAGGCTAGGAAGGCAAAAAAAGGGTTGTGGCAGCAGAATAATCCGCAACCACCGTGGGAGTTCCGCAAGTTACTTAAAAAAAGCCGGCGAGATCAAAATTAGCGGAAAAGCTGCTTTTAAAATGTTTTCTATGATGAAACATATCTTTAGCATTTAAACTCTTTTTTCGGGTGTTTACGCTCTGGGAGGCTTCGCCCCGAGCCTCGAACTAAAGGCCGTCCGAGTCTCAGCCCTGCGGGTCCCGGCCGACTAACACAAAACCTTAACGGCACCTTTCGGGAGTCTCCCACCCAATCAGCTTGGGCCAATGCAATCATCTTCCGGAGGGTCGCGGGAACGCCCCCCCGCTCCTCCTCCTGCAGACGATAGCCTTAAGCGGCCTGGAAACCACTCCCCGGGCTGGAAAGTCTCTCAGCTCGGGGAGACGTTTCTTTTATTTCTTTCACCCGCCCCACTCCCTCCAGGAACAAAATCACCTCAACCCCACACCACAACATCTAGTGTCACTGTCTTGGACCAAAGCCGCTATTTCATTCCATCCGCTCACTCCGTTCTCTCCTGTACTGAAACAGTCGCTTTAAGCGGTCAGGCGGAAAGCCTATCGGGTGGACCTCGATAGGCATTCCGATAGTTTCATGTAATGGGGGTACGCCTTACCCCCCTTACGATCCCCCCGCCAGGATCAACGGCAGTTTGCTTTTACCCTTTTCCCTGCATTCCGCTCTTCACCGAGTCACGCCAACGATACACCCGTTGTCATGCCTCGTGAGCCGCTTCATTCCGGCCAGGGCAGCGCTGCACCTGGAAGCATTGCTTTAGTTTTTTTGTGCGGACTTGCCTCGACAGGCTTTTGAATTCCTTACCCCCATTGAAAGTGAGGGGTGAAGGAACTCAAAAGCAAGCATCGAGGCACAGAAAAAGCCTCCACACAAAAAAACAGAGCAACAGCAGAGCCCGAGAGGGTTCAGGAATCTAAAAGCAAACGGGAGGAAAGACCATGAAAATCAGACTTACGGTTTTAGAGTTTTTGACGAGGGCCGCAACAGATCTTGAAGCGGCTTACATTCTCGCATCTAAGAGCACAGGGGAAAAGGAGAAAATCGGCAAGGTTGCGAAAGCGGCTTATGCGCTTGTTTCTGAAAGTGCCGGGGAGAAGTCTAGCGAAGATTTTTCACAGTAATCCAATTTGCCCCGCCGGTGGCCTTGTAACCGGCAACCAAGAAAGGGAGGGAATTAAAATGAACGGAATGACAGCGACCTACTCACCGGATGATAATAAACTGAGGCTTTATAGTATGACCCGGCTCGACTCCGAAACATACACCAGGGTTAAAACTGCCGGTTTCAAGTGGGCACCGAAACAGGATCTTTTTGTTGCTCCTATGTGGACGCCGGCAAGGGAAGATTTGCTTTTAGAACTTTGCGAGGAGATCGGCGACGAGGACACAAGCCTTGTTGACCGTGCCGAGCAGAGAGCGGAACGCTTCGAAGACTACAGCGACCGCAGAGCAGGGGACAGCCAGAAAGCAACGGCACACGTCAAGAGCATTGCCGACGGAATCCCGTTTGGTCAACCTATCCTTGTTGGGCATCATAGCGAGAAACACGCCCGAAAACATGCGGAGCAAATTGAAAACGGTATGAGGAAAGCCGTCAAAATGTGGGATCAGGCAAAATACTGGACCAGCCGCGCAGCCGGTGCGTTGTCACATGCCAAATACAAGGAACGTCCGGACGTTCGCGCACGGAGAATTAAAACCATTGAAGCGGACAAGCGAAAACAGGAACGGACCAGGAAGGAAGCTGAGAAGTTTTTAAAGGCTTACACGGACCCGGAAGCCCGAGGCGTAACTTTGAAAGATGGCCGCGAGCTTTTACCCGCGTTGCTCGTTACCTGGGAAGGTGGTTTATCTCACGAAGACACCCGCCGACTCGAAGACGGGGAGCTTGACTTTGAAACCGCCCTGGAAATGGCGACAGCTGCAAAGCGCCGGGTTATTGAATGGTGTAACCGCTGGATATCCCACTATGACAACCGGCTGTCTTATGAACGGGCAATGCTCGATGAGGCGGGAGGAACCAAGGCGGACCAGACCAAGCCGGAAAAGGGCGGCGCTTGCAAATGTTGGGCAACAGGTCGTGGCCGGGGCTGCTGGTCGAAGATCGTCAAGGTCAATAAGGTAAGCGTCACGGTCCTTGACAATTGGGGCAACGGCGGCCGAGACTTTACGCGCACCATGCCGTTTGACAAACTCAGCGCATTGATGAGCGCCGGCCAGGTTGAACAGGCCAGGGCCGAGGGCCGGATACTCGGCGAGGATGACCGCAGCCTGATAATCTCCGAGGACGCGCCGGCCAAGGCACCGACGCCGGCCGCACCGGAAGCAATGCCGGCCGAGATCCAGGCCATGAAAGACAGCCTCAAGGCAGGCGTGCAGACCGTGGCAGTTGATCAGCTCTTCCCGACGCCTCCAGGGATCGCGGCTTATATGGTCGAACTGGCAGAGATCGAGCCCGGCATGGATGTGCTGGAGCCGAGCGCAGGAACTGGAAACCTGATCGGCGCGATGGGCGGCAGCATGTTTGACCACAATCCGGAGCGGGGCAGCGTCACAGCGGTTGAAATCAATCAGAAATTAGCGGCAAGGCTTGAGACGGAATTTCCGCTGACAGCCGTGCATTGCGCCGATTTCCTTGAATGGACCGGCGAACAGTTCGACAGGATCATTGCAAACCCGCCTTTCGTGAACGGCGCCGACATCAAACACATCCGGCACGCCTTCGGGATGCTGAAGCCTGGGGGCCGCTTGATATCTCTTTGCGCGAACGGTCCACGCCAGCGGGAAGAGTTTAAAAATATTGCGGATCTTTGGGAAACATTACCTGAAGGAAGTTTTCAGGAGCAAGGAACCGGCGTGAGCGTTGCCCTTGTGGTTTTAAGAGCATAACAAGGGCCGTTTGTATTTAACCCACCGCCAGCCGTGACATTGTAGCGGCTGGCGTTATATTTTTAACCCCTTCGGGTTTTGGCTACGAGCACAAAAACATCACCTCTAATCTCTCAGTTGCGGCCGGTGGCCGTTCACCGGCCAGCACCTTGCGGGAGTCCCCCACCCGTCAGCTTGGGCCAAAGCAATCATCTTCCGGAGGATCACGGGAACGCCCCCCCGCTCCTCCTCCTGCAGACGATAGCTTTAAACGGCCTGGAAACCGCTCGCTCGGGCTGGAAAGGCTCTCAGCCCGGGCGAGTCGTTTCTTTCATTTCTTTCACCCGCCCCACTCCCTCCAGGAACGATAAAACCACAAACGTAAACCCCTATATGTTGTGTTCCGGAGTACGCCGGCGAGCTGATCCGGATCGGCGAGCCTGGCCAGCTCCAGGAATGGTTTAGATGACTTATCTGGGGTAAATCCAACATTCGTGTCACCAGGTATCAAGTAGCCGGGGCACCCGTCGGCATGTAATCCCCAAGCGGAAGCCTCGCATCCAAATCCAGATCAAAGACGCCGTAGGGGTTGATGTGATGGTAGAGCAGTGGGTTTAGGGCGGCCAGATCCCGCGTCCCTAATGTGGTTGACCAAGGTGCGCCGGTGAGAACTCGCTGTATCATCAGCGTGTTTATGAATACGAGACTCGCCTGGAGAAGATGCAAACAGAGCAAGCCCATTTCCTGGTCCTCTCGTCGATTAGTTGCCAACTCGCCTCCTTTGCCATAGAAGATAAACCCATTGGCGCTGTTCCAGTTTTCCACGACATTCAGGCCTTCGTGGATCTCGCGCCGCAGTTCCTCGGAGCCCAAATAGCGACACAGGAAAATCGTCTTGATGGCTTTGCCAAGTTCCGCGAAGGCTTTGTAAGCCGGATGCTGGATGTTTGATCGGGTGAAGCGGCGCAGAATGCTCTCAGCATCGACCATTCCCATTTTCAGGGCCACGGTATGTTTCACCATGGCGTCAAGTTGCTGCTCAATGATATCCCAGTTGATGGACCTTGAGGCTAACACCAAATCGATGTTCGGATAGGTCTGTCCAGATTCAGGCAGATAAAGTCGTTGGCGATGGATGCCTTTGAGCCGTGGCATCAACTCGAAGCCCAGCAAACGGCAGAAAGCGAAGGCAACTTCACTCTGCCCGTGACTATCCACGTATTGGCGCTCCACCTCCATCTCTGTGCAATGGCGCAACACCCCTTCGATCATGGCGGCGGCCTCTGAGGAGGACACACGTTTGAACTGCGAGTAGATGCAGGTGGATTTCTTCTCGACGTGCCAGTAGACCATCACACAACGCCCGCCATAACGGTTGTGCCATTCCGTGAGAAGGTTCTGGTCCCAGGCACCGAACTGCTTGGAATCCGAGGCGCAGGACGTGGTAGCATCGCCCCATATCTGAGGCAGGCGGACATCCAGGGTTGCATTAACCACTTGGGCTATGGCATGACGCAGACCTTCGAGCGAAAGAAAACGACGCCGGACATACTGCAGGTCCTTGGGGGAATCATCTCCTTGCCCTGTTGCCATGCGTTTGAGGCCAGTATTGGTGCCGAGTCCATAGAGGCAGAGTAGGAGGCGGCGACGAAGCACGCGACGGTCCAGGTGCTCTCGTTCGGTTCCGCTCCGGAGGAATTGGGTAAAAGCCACTTGATGATCGGTTTCCTTCAAGACATCCAAGAGACTCGTCATGGGCCATCGGCGAGCCATTTCAATCTTGAGCTCACCGAGGCTCTCCGGTTCTGCCTGCGGCTCAAGGGGTGAGACTGAGATCCTCCCGCCTTTTTTAGGAAGAATTTTCACTTTGGAATTGCCAGGCATCCCTTCATTCAGAGCTGCAAGACCGCGGGTCATTTCCTCTTTTATGAGAGCCGTGAGTGCTTTCGCGTCCGTGGGAATACCTAAATCAGCGTAATATTCCTCCCGTCTGGCCTCGAAATCCTGGGGAAGGTCATCATCTGGGTTCCGATATCGGCGGCTGCCCATCACCCAAATTTCCCGGCACCGGAGCTGCTCGCGAAGCGCCTTCAGGACGCAGATCTCGTAAGCTACGCGATTGATCTTCGGGGGAGCACCAGCCGCTTCAATAACCAACGGCATCCATATGGGGCGAACAACTCCCTCGATGGGCACCTTCGTCCCTTCTGGATAAGACGGCGCCTTGTGCGGCAAATATGCCTTCAGCACTGCCAGAGCATCCATCACAGGCTTATACCGGGCATTCTCGCACTTGAACTCCAAGGTGCCCAGCAACTCAGGGAGCATCCGCCGGTAGTGTGATTGATAAGAGCGCTTGAGCGCAATCCTCACAGTGTTATGGTAAGCCGGACCGGAGTTTTGGATCTCTTGGAGTATGGTTTTCAAGAGATCTTCGGAAGCCACCGGATAGATAACCTGTTTTACCACGCCTTCCGGCGCGTTCAGACACGCTTCTGCCATGCGGACCAGAACTCCGAGCTTGCCGGGCACCTTCTTGAGTTGGCCGGACAGTTGTTCCTCAACCTTCTTTTCTGCCCGTTTTCCCATCTTGTGGATAATCTCCACCAATAGATCCACGAGGTGGTCAGTCAATTCTTCGCTTCGATGGTGGAGGTATGCCGCGAGGATCGTTGCCTGAAGAGGTTTACCATGACGACGAAGCTCGAAGGGTTCTTCTACGGAGGCCCGCTTGGCATATCGTTCCAGGAGCTTTGGGGGAACCCCTGCGAAAAGAGTTGCTGGAAGCCCGACTTCCCGCACCAACCTCAATCGGGCAGCGGTCTCTTTGACGCTTTCAACGCCAGCCTTTCCAGGGTCAGCCTTCAGGTTTTGCCAGGCGGTCCACTCGGATTCGCCATCCGCGATTGGTTGCGGTCTCAACAGTTTTTCAAGCCGTTCCACCACGCTCGATGACAACTGCTGGTAGACGCCTTCGCAGAACCGGGTTTCGTGAGCATGAGCCGCAGCCCGGATATGGCGTTTAAGTCGCTCTGGGCCAGGCGGCTCAATCCGCATGGTCCGGCAATGGCTCAAAGCCGCTTCCTTCAAACGATCATACCGATGTTCCGTAGGCAGAACATCATTCAGGAGCCAGGACTCCAACTTTTTAGCATCTTTCAGGGTAGCTTCACGAAATCCCGTCCATTTGCGGATTTCGGAGCGATGCCGTCGGATGGTAATTCCTTCCCAAGGGTAATCTTGCCAAGCCTCAGGAGGAACCTGGGTTTGCTCGGATAGGAAGATCACGGCCTGTTCTGGAATTTCGTGGGGAGCACTCGGGAATCGCCCCTCCAACTGGAAAAATTTCAAAAGAAGCATGAAACCCAGCCGGGTGGCACCGCTCTTGTTGCGGAGCAGCTTCAATTCTGGAGGCAGCAACCCCCAATGCAGTTCAAGATCTTCTCTTTCCCAACGACGTTTCACACGACCTCATCACGATTGGCACGGCCAAGCGTATCGGTGTATCAGCTTGAAGTGCAAAAAGTATACTTTCTATACTACCCACAAACCATTGTCCATGAAATCTTCTTTACCCTGAAATCTGGTGCAAAAACCGCTGCAAAAAGTAAAGTGCAAATAAGATGATTGTATGGTAGGTATATGCACATGAAAGCGACGACATCAAACAGAATTGGCTACGCCAGGGTAAGCACCATTGGTCAGAACCTCGATTCCCAGCTCGATGCCCTTACGAAAGCGGGTTGCATCAGGGTCTTCACCGATAAAGCAAGTGGTGTAGCGGAGAACCGTCCAGAGTGGACCAAGCTTATGGACTTTCTCAGGCCCGGGGATCTGCTTGTTGTGACCGAACTCAGCCGGATGACACGTTCCCTGATGCACCTCTTGCAACTTGTCCAGGAGTTTGAAACAAAAGGCATCAATTTGGTTTCCCTTCAGGAAAACATCGATACTTCGTCGGCAACTGGCAGAGCCTTTCTCTCCATCATTGGAGCCATCAATCAAATGGAGCGAGAATTAAAAGCCGAGAGAGCTGCCGCAGGGCGCGAGGCGGCGAAGGCACGGGGAAAGACGGGAGGCAGACCGAAAATCGATCCAGCTAAACTGGAGCAAGCCCGCATTCTTTATGAAAATTCGAATAATTCAGCATCAAAAGTATGCATAGCTTTCGGTATCAGCCGACGGACGTTTTTCAATCATATGGCTGTTGTACGAGAAGCGAAACATAGCGCAGGGGAAAATGTACAGAATCATTAGAAATAAACAGCAACCGAAACACTTTTTTTGTGGATTCCGTCAAAATTCCTGACCACGATCTCTTGTTCAGCGATAAGGAGTAGTAAATGAATTATTTCATATCAGAGATGTCGGAAAACAAGTGTTTTGCGTTAATTTTTAGAAGGACAATGAGGAGAGAGAAGAGAATTCCTGGATGAACCAAAAAAATGGGGGCGTATGGGGAGTTACCTCCATACGCCTTCTTAATCCTTTTCTATAAAGGGATGGGAATGGTGTATGTAAATAGTGTTTTCCGCTGGTTAATCCAGGCACAGTTTTCGTCGCTTGGCACTCCAGAGGTTTACCGCCTCCCTCACGATATCAGAGATGCTTTTGGATGTAGCCTTGGACAACTTTTCCAGCGTCATTTTCTGTTTGTCGTTGATTCGAAGCGAAATTATGTTCTGTAAATGCTCTTTTTTACTCTTTTTATTGCGTAGTGTGTTGGTTACTTTTAACTTCTGTTTTTGGGTTCGTACCATAGCACCTCCTTGATGTTTTGATCTTACTCTATGGAAGAAAACTAATCACTCTATAATCTTAAAAGTACAGAGTGACTTTTTTATCGTTGTCATTACTGATTTGTCTTTCAGTCTTGAAAACCCCCAGATTACATATGTTCTGTTATTGCCAAAAACAGCTATATAAGTCATTGGGTCTTTACCACATGTAAAATCGCTGACAACCGCTTTATTTCCATTAATAATATCTCTATGCGGATTGCCAATTATTATTGGGCTTTTACATGTATCAGTTGCCATAGGGTACAATATTTTATCATTGATATATTTAGAAAACGCTTCTCCCATGTTGTCAAACTTCTTATATCTATGGAAAGCATTACCGTTAGTTACAATTTTAATTACTGCATTACCACTCTTGTGAACGGTAGTAATCACCTTGGTTCCATAAAACAGGCCTTCACCAGATTCCCATCCATCAGGAAAATCTATTTCTAAATTGTATTTACTATAACGATAGGCAGACGCATTCGAACCTGCCAGTATTACTAACATAATTAGCGAGATTATTTTTATCATCTCAGGCACTTTGACCCAAAGCCGCAAACAATCCCATGCTTGCGGTAATACCATGGCTTTCAGCTGTTTCCCTTGAGAAAAGCGTCTTTACAATGCTCCGAGCAGAAGTAGAATATCCGGCCATGCCGCTCAACAGAGCTTGTTGCGGATGTCACCGGAATACGCATACCACAGACAATATCAATGACAGTGTTGTCCTTTTGATAAAAAGGATGGCTTTCCAAGCGAAGGTAGGTATCGATAAAATCGAGAATTCTGTCTTCCACCCAAGCAGCAAGAACTTTTTCACTGTCTTCAACTGGAAAGATATTTTCAACGTTCCGGTTGTATTCCATCAGCACAGGGAGGATGTTTAGATCATAGCGGGCGGTGAACGCTTCATTATTGCTCGGCAACAGAGCAATAACAAGCCTGACGATTGCCGGAAATCGCGCAGTATGGAGAAATTCACAGACGCAACTGAAATCTGTATCCGTCTGCAGAACCGAAACCTTGGCATTGTCGAAATGTCGTGCCAGTTCTTCCATGCGCGGAAGAATAACTGTTTCAAGAGTGCGCATGGCAATGGTGGCCAGCCTTTCCCGTTGTTTCAGCATTTCCTTCATCTTGCTGTCGAGTTGCTGCTGCTTTTCGGCAAGATCGTGTCTGTGTTGTTCAAGTCTGTTGACTATTCTTTCCGATAACGCGTTTGCCTTTTCCATGTGCTTATCTCCCCTACGTTACGGCGGGATCAATCATGGAATTTCGCATGGCATGCGGCACAAGCTGCACGACTTTCTTGAGTGCAGCTTGTGCCGCTGCAAAAGCAATTGCGGAACTGAGATCTAAAACAAAACGTTCAAGAACTCAATTAATTGCTTATGGTGAGCCACATAGGAGCAGTGGACAAGAAGGGCCTTTAAGGAGCCAATTCCGCTACGTCATTTACCATGATGTTGCCACTAAGAATATTAGCCCTTGCAAAATGCTCATCAACAACTTGCGTGATCTTCACCGATCCTACCGATTCTCGTTTAAAGCTCGGAGCCGTTTGCTTTGAACCAGCATATGGAAGCTTTATGTGCCTGTAGACGAAAAATTCCTGCTCTGCTTTAGCTCCCTCAGCACTTCCGATGCAGAGATATACTTCCCCGTCGCTTACGTCGAGAATCTGGCCTTTCATGAAGTACTTATGGCCTGTTGTCTGCAGCGTGGCGCAACCGGCTGCAGCAATGATCAAGATTGCGGCGAATAAACTAAATATAGTTATCTTTCTCACGATTATTCTCCTCTTTGGTCTGTAAGGTGTATTTTTGAGTCAGGCTTGCAATGCTCCACACTTTGAAATCATCAAATACTGTGATTCACTGAAATCATACCTACACTTTTTAATTATACTCCTTCCTTATAAAACAAACTTCCGTCTGTTTAGCCCAAAGCTCGAATGGACGACCTCTATTTATACAAGTGTATTTATCCGCTAAAGCGTTTGCTTTTCCCATGTACCTCCCTCCCCGTGAGTTACGGCGGGATCAATCACGGAACTTTGTATGGCATGCGGCGCAGGCTTCCTCAACTTTCTTGAATGCTACTTTTGCCCCTGCAAAATCACTCTTTTGAGCTAAAGAAACTGTATGATTTACCGCCATTTCCAAATTGGTCGCCAGTTCTACATATTTCTTCCGTTGTTTGATATTCTTGTGCGGTTTCGATTTTTTCAAGTCGGGCACAGATTTTAAAAGTTTACCGGCTTCCGCTTCAACGGCAACTATATTTTTTTTCTCAAGAGCCGTTTCCAGTTTTGCTGATACTTCGGAAAACATCGGCATCATGGAATGCAGTTTCTTCATCTGCACGTCGTCCATTGTTGCCTTGTCATGCTTTTCCATACCATGAGCAAATGCAAGTCCGTTCATGGCTATAGCTCCAAAAACAAGGCACATCACGGTAACAATGCATCCTTTTCTCATGTTCCCTCCAAAGGTTTGTTGCTCAATGTTCCTTTACCTCCAAAGGCCAGACACTATCACCCTCAGCCTGCCTGCCCAGCTTGTCGATCACTTTCCAGTGTACCTTGATTGGCATGCGCTCCTTGAACTGCTCCGGATCTTTCGGCTTGAGCACTGCCGCCATGTCAAAAACAGAGTGAAACAGATCGCCGGCGAACGGTTGCCCATCCCTGGAGAGCAGTTTCAATTCCTTGACCTCCACTGGGCGATCGAAAAAGGCATTCACGTCTTCAATGTTCTTGGCCCCCTTATCCCTCATAGCGGTAACACTCAAAAGGCGTGGGGGTGAGGGCTGTTGGACGGCATTGTCATCAACATTTTTTACCAAAACGCTTAATGGACTTTCCTTTCCTTCTACCTGGAGCCGAACTCCCTTGACTCCCTTGAACTGGTACAAGGTCAAGTCAAGCGCATGTGCGGTCGCCGCTTCAGTTACCGTGTTCAACTCCTTGCTGATGTTTACCGTTACCATTCCCTGCTCATCGTTGATTGCAATCAGACGGATCCCGCTTGGGAAAGGAAAGAATTCTCCATGGTAACTGCCGATATCCATGCCGACCAGCAGTCGCTCGATGGCAACTTTTTTGATGCTGCCCTCGTCAAAAGTAAAAAATGGAAACGGAACAACTTTGCCCGGTTCTTTGCGAGAAGGGAAATAGATCACAAAAGCGTACGCCGTACCTTTGTCCACCGGAGGAGCGGGGCCAAAATACTTCTCATAGGCAGTGGTTGCCACTACCTTTCCAGGCCTCTCGTCGGGAATCTCCTTTTTCTGAAAGGTGATGCCGTATATCAGAAAACCGGCTAATGCTATGGTGATGATAATGGATAGTATTTTTTTCATGGTAATTGCGCTGATAAAGCTGGGGCGAGCCCTTAAGCTCGCCCCAGGTGACCACCTCTATTGAGATGTTTTCATTTTGTCTATAAAATCATTGGTTTCTTTCAATTTATTCTCGAGTTTTTTCAAATCCTCGGCGCTGTATTTCTTTTCACCCTTCGCTATTTCAGCTTCCAATCGTTTGACCTTCTCTTGAATCGATTCTGACTGTAAAGCACACTGCCTTGCACCTTCATGCTCCATCTTCATATCAGCATGCCCAGCAAACGCAGGCATTGCACCGAACAGGCCCACTGCCGTCAAAACCAATAGTAACCTTCTCATCGTACACCTCCCGTGTTGTTTTGTTTTCTCCGTCTTGTGTTGCCCTACTTGACAGTATACCAAAATTTTGTGCTGCGCACTTTACCATCCTTCAGTTGAAACTTGCTCATTACGCCATATTTCCCTTTTTTCGACAGGTCGAAATCGGCTCCGAAATGCCCCTGCATTCCCATCAGATTCTTGGCCTGGGCGGTTTTGTCCGGTTTCTGTAGCTTGACCTTCACTTCACCCTCGGTCAGGGCCTTGCCCGTTTTGGCATCCTTGAATTCGACCGCGATATGGTGTGTCTCTTTCATTCCGCTTGGCATTTCCATGTTCATGGTTTTCATGTGCTCTTTCATGCTCATGACCTTGAAGGTTACCTTGACGCCATCCACAACTTCCTGATGTGCTATATCACCCTGATGGCTGCCATGCCCCATATCCATGGAATCGTGGTCCATTCCGGCGAAAGAGGCTACGGGTGCTGCGAAGGCAAAGAGTGCTGCAATGAGTACGGCCATTCTTCTCATGTTACGAATTCTCCTTTGATCAGGTGTATGTGTTCTGATATATTTCTAACAGCATTTGCTGTGCCAAAATATAACAATCTATTATTGCTGGTGATTACTGTTTGTCCGAATCAGAGATATAGAGAATATTCATCACATGTGTAGTATATTCCACTATAAACACTCTTCCTGTAGCAACAAGTTACAAAACCTGTGAATTGAGCTGAACCGTAATACCGCTAAGTCCATGAGAAAATCTTGGGTAGCGGCTGTATCTCGATACAGGGGTTATATATTTAGGCCCAATTTTCAATATATTTTCACCATCTTTAAGGTTTATTGACTTTTCGGTAACGATGTTCGACAACGGAATGGCAATGGTAATCCGGTGAGAACCCGGCTTAAGTTGCAAAATTTTCTTAAAAACGTACTTCCATCCGGTTCCCACTTCGGGGTTTTTCATGAAATCACCCGATAGATCCTCCAATACTGGTTCGTCCGTCAATTCCACTGTTTGTCCGTCGATGTTTACAATCGCAGTGTAAGGTGGGTCATTATGTTTGAAATACTTGCCGCCTAAACGGGCTTTGTAGGTTTTAATCGGGAATTCGATCTTCAATAGAGCCTTTCCGGGGACGATTTGTGATGACGGAACCACCTGAAAAATATCATGTCGGGTTTGCGCAGTCGCCTTCAATACCGTTTCCCGGTTGCCTGCGCAGCCAGCGATTGACACCATTACAATTGCCCATGCCACCAAAATTATTATTCTCATAATGCACCTTCCCTTTTCAGCCTTACTCTCGCAAGAACATCAGCATGATACCAAAACAGTAAAGACCTAATGATGCGAGTGACTGCTGTGATTGCCGTCAGCACTGCCATACTGGTCAGAGCGGTTGGCAAAATTATCAAACTCTGCGCAAGCGGATAACAGCGACACAATTAGCAGTAATCCTATGAGCAACGACGTTTTTTTCATTAAAATATCATTTTGAAATAAGTTAGTGTTTCATCCCGCTGTACTTCAGCGTCCCCTTCCGTAATTCCCTCTTCTTCATCAGTACAAAGATCACCGGCGTCATGATCAGCACATGCACCGCCGAGGAGATCATCCCGCCGATCATGGGCGCGGCGATCGGTTTCATCACATCGGCTCCGGTGCCGGTTGACCACATGATCGGCAACAGACCCAACAGGGCCACGGCCACGGTCATCAGCTTGGGCCTGAGCCTCAAGACCGCCCCCTCGAAGGTGGCGTCGTAAATATCCTGTTCTGTGCAGGGGCCGTTGATCAGTTTCTTGTCCAGCGCCTCGTGCAGATAGATCACCATCACCACCCCGGTTTCCACGGCAATGCCGTACAGGGCGATGAAGCCGACCCACACCGCCACGGACAGGTTATAGCCCAGGGCTGAGACCAGGTAGACTCCGCCCACCAGGGCAAAGGGCACCGAGAGCATGACCATGCTGGCTTCCAGGGCCGAGTGGAAGGTGAAGTAGAGCAGGATGAAGATGATCACCATGCCCAGCGGAATCAGCAGCTGCAGACGGGCTTTGGCGCGAATCTGGTTCTCCCACTGGCCGGACCAGGTCACGTAATAGCCTGGTGGCAGCTTGAGGTTCTTTTCCAGCACCTGCTTGGCTTCGGTTACAAAGCCCCCCATGTCGCGACCACGGACGTTGAGAAAGACCAGCGAACGCAGGAGCCCACCCTCGCTGTTGATCTCCGGCGCTCCGGTGGAGATTTTCAGCCTGGTTACCAGGGAGAGCGGCACCTGGGCGCCCTCCATACCAGCCACCAGAATGCGACGGATGGCAGGGATGTTGTCACGGTAGTCCCGCAGATAACGGATCCGGATCGGGAAGCGGTTACGCCCCTCAACGGTGGTGGAGAGCATCTCGCCCCCCAGGGCGGTCTCGATGACATCCTGGATATCGGCCACATTGACGCCGTAGCGTGCGGCCGCCTCGCGGTCGATGTCGATGTCGATATAATTGCCGCCGGTGACCCGCTCGGCAACTACATCGGCAGCGCCGTTGATCGGCTTGAGGATCGCCTCGGCCTGAAGCGCCAGATCCTTGAGCACATTCAAGTCGGCCCCAAAGATCTTGACCCCCAGGTCGGTACGCACCCCGGTGGAGAGCATATTGATGCGGTTGATGATCGGCTGGGTCCAGCCGTTGCGCACGCCGATCTGCTGGAGCCTGGAATCCAGCTCGGCCACGATGTCGGCCTTCTTCATCCCCGGCCGCCATTGCTCTTTGGGCTTGAGAATTATGATGCTCTCGAACATGGAGACCGGCGCCGGGTCGGTGGAGGTCTCGGCCCGGCCGACCTTGCCGAGAACATGTTCAACCTCGGGTACGCTCTTGATGATCGTGTCCTGCACCTGGATCAGCCGCTTGGCTTCGGTAATCGATACGTTGGGGAGCGTAACCGGCATGTAGAGCAGCGACCCCTCATCCAACGGCGGCATGAACTCGGAACCAAGCTGCATGAACATCGGCACGGCAATGGCCAGGGCCACGAGGTTAAGGGCGATGGTGGTCTTTTTCCAGACCAGCACCCAGCGGATAACCGGTGAATACAATTTTATGAAAAAAGTCGAAACCGGATTGGAACTCTCCGGCGGCATCTTGCCGCGCATGAAATAGTACATCAGTACCGGCACCAGCGTGATGGCGATCATGGCGGAGCCCATCATGGAGAAGGTCTTGGTGAATGCCAGCGGATGGAAGAGTTTCCCTTCCTGCCCCTCCAGCATGAAGACCGGCACAAAGGAGAGCACGATGATTGCCAGGGAGAAGAAGATTGCGCGACCAACCTGTTTGGCCGAGGTGATGATTACCTCAAGACGCTTTTCCTTGCGATCCTCGGGCGGCATTTCCGAGAGGTGCCGGTAGCAGTTCTCCACCATGATCACCCCGGCGTCCACCAGTACGCCGATGGCGATGGCGATGCCCCCCAGGGACATGATGTTGGAGGTGACTCCCATCAGCTTCATGGTAATGAAGGCGATCAGGACCGCGATCGGCAAGGTCAGCACGATCACCAGGGCACTCTGGAAATGGAGCAGGAATACCAGAATGACCACCGAGACGACGACTGATTCCTCCAACAGGTTTCTTTTCAGCGTATCCACCGCCCGCGCGATCAGGTCGGAGCGGTCATAGGAGACCATGATCTTCACGCCGGGTGGCAGACCTTTTTCCAACTCCTTGATCTTGACCTTGACCCGGTCAATGACATCCTTGGCATTTTCGCCGTAACGCATGACCACGATGCCGCCGACCGCCTCACCTTCGCCGTTCATATCCATGAGCCCTCGTCGGATGGCGCCCCCCATCTGAACAGTGCCCAGGTTTTTCAGATAAATCGGCGTGCCGCGCATGTCGGCGCCGACCACGATGTTCTCCAGATCATCCTTGGACTTGACGTAACCGCGACCACGGATCAGGTACTCGGCATCGGCCTGTTCAATCAGCCTGCCACCCACATCCTTATTGGAGGCCTTGACCGCTTCCATGACCTTGCCGACTTTGATGTTGTAGGCAAACAGTTTGTTCGGGTCCAGTTCGATCTGGTATTCGCGGACAAAACCGCCGATGGATGCCACCTCGGCCACACCCTGAACGGTGTTGAGCTGGTAGCGCACAAACCAGTCCTGCAGGGTGCGCAACTGCTCCAGGTCATAGCCCTTACCCTCGATGGTGTACCAGAAGACGTGGCCGACACCGGTGCCGTCCGGCCCCAGGGTCGGGACGACGCCGGACGGCAGCAGTGAGGCGGCGTAGTTCAAGCGTTCCAGCACACGCGTCCTGGCCCAGTAAATATCGGCCTTGTCCTCGAAGATCACGTAGATCATGGAGAAACCGAAGGCACTGGAGGCGCGCACGGCGCGAACCTGGGGCAGTCCCTGCAGGTTGACCGCCAGGGGGTAGGTGACCTGGTCCTCCACCACCTGAGGCGAACGACCGGGGTAATCGGTAAAGACAATCACCTGGTTGTCGGACAGGTCGGGAATGGCATCCACCGGTGTCCTGTAGACCGACCAGATGCCCGCCGCGATGACCAGCCCGAAGATCATCAGGATGATGACCCGGTTGCGGGCGGAATATTCGATGATTTTTTCGACCATTGCACATCCCCATGTAGGGGCAACCCCGTGTGATTACCCATGAAAGGGCAGCCACATGGGGCCGCCCCTACGATCACATCTTCATATCATCCATCTTCAGTGAATCATTCCTGGCCGGCGGCGCTCCATGCCCTTCGTGACCTCCCGGGGGCTGCGGATCTGCTGCCGGGGACTGCCCCATTGTTGCGGGCTTGCCGCCGGTATGCTTGCTGTGATCCTGTCCAGCCCCACCCTTCAGTTGCGATTCAGAGTCGATCAGGTAACCGCCGGATACCGCCACTTTGTCGCCCGGCTTGAGCCCCGACAGGATCTGGATCTTGTCGTCGGTCTGCTGTCCGACCTGGACATCACGCGGCTCGAACATTCCCGGCGAGCTCTCCACCCAAGCCACCCGGCGCTTGCCGGTGTCCATGACCGCGGTGACAGGCACAACAATTGCCGAGCCCAATGGCACCTTGATGATGGCGTTGACGAACATGTCCGGTTTCAGTTTCATGCCGGGATTGGGCATGGCAACGCGAGCCTTGACTGTTCGGGTCTTGGGGTCGAGGAAGGGGTAAATGAAAGCAACCCGACCGGTGAACGGTTTTCCGGGAAAGGACTGGGAGCGGATCTCCACCTGCTGTCCGATATGAATATTGGGGAACTCGTTCTCGTAGACCTCGACTTCCACCCAGACCGTGGAAAGATCGGCAATACTGAACAGGACGTCGCCGGTATTGACGTACTGACCTTGCTGCACCATCTTTTCAATGACGATACCGGAGAGTGGCGTGTAGATCGGGAGACGGATATTCGGCTTGCCGGCCTTTTCCAGTGCGGCTATCTGGCTCTCCTTGACCCCGAACAGCATCAGGCGCTGTTTGGCCGAGGCCACCAACCCTTCGCCATTCTGGGAAATGGAGGGGATCGGGGAATTTTTCAGCTGGTCACGACTCTTGATGGCCAGAAGGTATTCCTGCTGGGTCGACATCAGATCAGGCGAATAGACTTCAGCCACCGGCCTGTTTTTGCTGACGTAGGCCCCCACGGTGCTGACATTGAGTTTATCGATGCGCCCGGCGATCCAGGCGGTGACCTTGGCCTGCCGCGACTGGTCAAACTGCACGATCCCCACGGCGTTGATCTCCTTGTTGAGTGACTGCTGCCTGACCTCCACCGTGGCCACATTGGCCATGACCCGCTGGGTCGGAGAAAGGGAGACATGTCCGAGCATGTCGGCCTGCTGCTTCTGCTCGGCCGTCATGGCAGCGCCGTCAGTGGCACTTTCGATCTTCTTGATCAGCTCCATTCCGCAAATCGGACAGGTACCCGGCTTGTCCTTGATGATGAACGGGTGCATCGAGCAGGTGTAAAGCTGCTTCCCTTGGGCCGTTTTTTGATCAGCTGCCGTGCCGGGCTGCTTCTTGTGCCACAGAAGCCAGCCGCCTCCTGCTGCCGAAGCCAGAATGATTACCATCAGGGGAATTGCGATTTTCTTGTTCAGGGCCATGGTCGTGCCTCGGTATCGTGAATTTTAATGCTGAAATCAATGTTCAGGCTCGGACGGCACGGGAGGTACGATAGTCGGGACTTTGCCCGGTCCCGTTTGCGGCATCGCCGGATCGGTGCCGACAAGCGCTTCGAGCTGTGCCAGCCCCATCATGTACTCAGCTTGGGACTCGTATAGTTCACGCTCGTAATTGAACAGGGTTACCCTGCTGTCGAGCAGGCTCAGGAAATCGACCTTGTTGACGCGGTAACCGATGGTGGCCGACTCAAGGGACTGCTCGGCCTGGGGAATGATGCCGGTCTTGAAGAGCATGACCAGTTTTTCCCGTTTCTCCAGCTTGGCGAGCAGGTCGGAAATGCCGGAATCAATGGTGTTCCGCAAGCCGTTCAATTCCTCTGTCGCCATACTGATCTCTGAATTTGATTCAGCCACCATTGCATGACGACGCTCCCGCCTTACAGGCAGGTTGAACGTGACACCCAGACTGTACATGTCGGCGCCGTCACTGCCCATGGCCGGCTCGCGCTGCATGTATTCCAGGGAGACGTTGAAGTCCGGGTAGAACTCCTTCCTGGCCAGCCTGCGCCCCGCCTCTCCTTTGTCGATCAGGGCCTGCAGGCTCTTGATCATGGGGCGTTTCTTGAGAGCCGTTTCCCTCAAATCCCTGGCTGAAAGTGGCAACGGCTGGATCTCGAAGTCGGGAATCCTGCCCACCGCCGTTTCCGGGGAGCGATAGAGCAGGGCATTCAGGGCCGCCACAAGGCTTTTCCGTTCCTGTTCCAGGGAGATCTTCATGTCGAGCATCTTCGAACGCTCAACCTGTGATTTGAAGATATCCTGCTGCGCGCCCTGGCCGACGGCGTACTTGGTCTCGGCGAGGGTGATGAAGTCGTCAAGAATCCGGATGTTTTTGGCGACGATCTCCAGGGATCTATCGGCAAAGAATATCTGGTAGTAGGTCTCCTTCACCATCCTGGCGAGTTCGAGTCTCCGTTCATCCACCTGCCAACGATACGACTCGGCATCGTTCGCGGCCACCTCTTCCTTGAGCCCGCGTTTTCCCCAGAAAGGGATCTGCTGGCTAAGGCCTATAACCTTCTGGGTCATGCTGTCGCGTCTGAAGTTGAAGGGGGAGTTCACCAGGCCGTTTTGGAGCTTGAGCATCAGCATCGGATCGTCAAAGGAGCGCGCCTGGGCAATTCTGTTCCTGAACATCTGCCAGCGGGCCTGGGAAGACTTTAGTTCCGGATTGTTGGTGATTGCTGTGTCAACAAGGCTTGCCAGGTCTTCGGCAGGCAATTTTGGTTCTTCTGCCCATGTCAAAGCAGACGGAACAAACATCAATATCAGTAGTACAAGCGTGCGAAGTCTTTTCATGGGAACTCCTGACGGTGAAATGTCGATACGGATGCAGATACACAGAGCATGCCAAACACTATCACGCTTATTTTATTGAATTAACAATGATAGCCCGCGTGGATTATGCGGAATATTCCTCGCAACGGGTCGAATATTCCGCAACCAAGTTGATGATCAATATGTACTTCAACATAAACCAATTATACTGCAAGGAATGGCTTATTTATTTATTCGGCGGCACAATGCCATATTTTTCAAGGCGGTAGATGAGCGTATGGCGGGGAATCCTTAAAAAACGGGCAGCGGCGGTTTGGTTCCATGCGTTGCGCTCCAAAGCCTCAACCACAACCTCCCGCTCCAGCTGTTCAAGAGGGTATCCTTCGTCAGGCAGTTTAACGATCGCACTCCCCGGTGTGCTATTCTCCAAAAATTTCTCCGGCAGATCATTGAGGCTGATAACGGCACTGTCTCGCATTATGAGCAGCCGTTCGACGGTGTTTTCCAGCTCTCGTACGTTTCCCGGCCAGGGGTACATGACCAGTGCTTCAAGGGCATCCTTATCAAAGGTTATTTTGTCGCTATCATGTTTGCCGCAGAAATATTTGATAAGAATCGGGATATCCGTGCGCCTTGCGCGAAGTGGAGGCAAGTGAATTGGAATCACCGATAACCGGTAATAGAGGTCTTCTCGAAACGTGCCGTCAGTCATCGCCTTGTCTATTTTCAGGTTGGTGGCGGATATGATGCGGACATCAAGTTTCTGGACCTTCGTGCTTCCCACGGGCTCCACGTCCTTTTCCTGCAGCGCCCTGAGCAGCTTGGGCTGAAGTTCCACCGGCAGATCGCCAACCTCGTCCAGAAAGAGCGTCCCACCGTCGGCCAGCTGGAACTTGCCGGTTTTGTCCCGGACGGCACCGGTAAACGCCCCCCTGACATGGCCAAAAAGTTCGCTTTCCATTAATTCGCGTGGGATGGCGGCGCAATTGATGGCAATGAACGGAGCGTCCCGCCGGGAACTGTTGGCATGAATGGAGCGAGCGACCAGCTCTTTCCCCGTGCCTGATTCACCGGTGATCAATACCGCGGCCTCGGTGTCAGCCACCTTGCGGATTACCTCAAAGACTTTCTCCATCTCTTTGGATGACCCAACGATTGTGCGGAAATCCGCTTTATCCGACAACTCACTCTTCAAACGTTTATTCTCTTCAGCCAGCCCGCTGAACTGGAGCGCCTTTTTGACCGTCAGCTTGAGTGCATCCCTGTTGAACGGTTTGGTGATGTAGTCGTATGCTCCGGTCTTCATGGCTTCCACGGCTACATCAACAGTTCCGAAGGCGGTTATAATGATCACCAGTGTCTCCGGGGAGCGTTCCTTGATGGACTTGAGTACCATCAGTCCATCCATGCCGGACATTTTCATGTCGGTGATGACCAGATTGGGCCGGAACTGGCCGAACAGATACAAGCCTTCCTCCCCCGAGGAGGCGGCATGAACCTCGTAGTCCTCTTCCTGGAGGTTATATTCAAGTACCCGCCGCAATGACGTGTCATCATCAATTATAAGAATCTTCGCTTTCAAGGCATTCCTCCATTTGCCGCAGTCTGCATCGGCAATTTGACGATGACGGTCGTCCCCTTACCGACCTCGCTTTCCACCATCAATGTGCCGCCATGGGTTTCAATAATTTTTTTGGTGATAACCAGCCCCAAACCGGTTCCGCCCGGCTTGGTGGTAAAAAATGGCTCAAACATCCTCTCCATCGTCGCAGCATCCATTCCTGGCCCGGTATCATGAAATTGAATTTCACAGGTTGTTGACGCGTGCACCGTTGTGGAAATGAGTACCCTGCCGCCGATTGGTGTAGCCTGTAATGCGTTGATGATGATATTCAGAAAAGCTTGGCGAAGCTTATCCCCATCGGCTTGGATTGTAACTGGAAAAGGTGGCGATTTCAGTTCGAGTGTGATCTGCCGCTCCCGGGCACCGCTCAAAAGCAGGGTTGAAATCATTTCCAGTTCGTCCAGGACCTGACATGACTGCATGTCAGTCGGTTGCGGGCGTGCCATATGCAGAAAGTCCTCCACAACCCGATTCAGGCGCTCGGTTTCCCTGATCTGGATTTCGATGAACTCATACTTGGGGTTCTCAGGCTTGTAGTCGTCTTTCAGAATTTCTGCGGTTCCTCGAATGGAGCCAAGTGGATTACGTATTTCATGAGCCAATACCGCTGCCATCTCTCCCAGAGTGGATAGTTTCTCAGACCGCCTCAACTGTTCTTCAATTGCGATGATCCGCTCCGATTGATGGCGCAGTTTCTGGTAGGATTCTTCAAGGCCCCGTGCGGTTTTCTGGAGTTCTACCGTACGTTCGCGCTCCCATTGAGACAGCAGGCCAGTTACCCCGCCAACAATATTGTACAGCAGGATTTCAAGGTATTTCTCCATCTCCATGGTCATCTGTCCACCCCACTGGAAAAGAATATGGGGGGCATAGGCGACGCTGACAACAATCGAGCAGAGCAATCCACCACGTAAACCGAACCAGAGGGCAGCCAGAATGATCGGCAGATAGTAGAGCCGCTGGAAAATGTCATGCAGATAGGGAAGGTGAAGCGGTGTGAAATAGTGAAGCAAGCTGATGCCGGTGATGAACGCCGCCAGTAATAGCGTGCGCAGAAGAGTTGATTTTCCCATGGCTGGTCTATCCGCCCTGTCCGATGGTTTCAGGAGGCCCGGAGTTCCCTTTTATTTTCCGGATAAGGGAACTCACTGTGTCATCCAGTTTCTGCTCCATTATTTTCCTTTGATCGTTGTTATCAGGCTTATGCGCGGTTACTTCAACAATTTCGGGTTCCTCGATGAGTGGTCGGTTCCCTGGTATTTTTTCGTAATGCACATGGGGACCGGTCGATCTACCGCTGTTCCCTGAAAAAGCTATGACCGTACCGGATTCGACCGTCTCGCCGGAATTAACTCGCAGGAGTGAATTATGCCCATAGAGAGTGCTGTCTCCATTGGCATGTTCGATGATGACAGCGGATCCATACCCGTGACGGATTCCTGCAAATACTATACGCCCTTTGCGGGTGGCCCGTACCGGGGTGCCGACCGGAACTGCGATATCAGTGCCGCGGTGGAAGAAACGTTTGCCGCTTCCAAACGGATCGACCCTCCATCCAACTCCAGACGTCACGACACCGTTCTCTACCGGCAGGTCACTATCCGCAAGCGCAACGAGCGGCAGAGACAACAGCATCACTGTCAGAATCAGTATTGCTTTCAAACGACCATACCGTCTTTCAGGGTTATGGTCCGGTCGGCATAGAGGCCGTTATCCGGATTGTGCGTTACCATGACAACGGTTTGGCCCGCGTCGTTCAGTTCGAGGAAGAGCGCCATGACCTCCTCGCTAGTTGTGGAGTCCAGGTTGCCGGTCGGCTCATCAGCCAGGAGAATGTGTGGGTTGTTGACAATCGCCCGGGCAATGGCGACCCGCTCCTGTTCTCCACCGGAGAGCTGATTGGGGAGACGGTCGAGTTTGTTGCCGAGGCCGACCCGTACGAGTGCCTGACGGGCAGCGCTCTCTTGTGCTGCCGAGCTCATTTTGACTATGGCCAGCGGCAGCATGACGTTCTCCATGGCGGTCAGATAGGGGATCAGATGGAAGGACTGGAAGACAAAACCCAGATTCTGTGCACGGAAGTCGGCCAGCTTTTCACCGGGAAGCCGATACAGTTTTACACCGGCCATCTCGACTTCGCCCGTAGTGGGATGATTCATCCCGCCAAGAACGGACAGCAGGGTGCTCTTGCCGGAACCTGACTGCCCCATGATGGTGATGAATTCTCCGCTCTCAATGCATATACTCACACCGCGCAGCGCTTCGACGACATCGTCGCCGCTGGTGTACTGTTTCTTCAGATTACTGATTTCGATGAGTGCCATGATGTCCTCGTATTATAGTGCCCGCAGAGCTTCGGTCGGGTCCATCTTGCTGGCATGCAGCGCCGGATAGAGACTGGCCAGAAGACCAAGTGTCAACGCCAGGCCGATTGAACCAAAGGCCACGGTCGAATCCCAGACCAGATGGGCATTTTTGCTCTCCGCCATGAACGGCAGGGCCAGCTTGGCTCCTCCCATGCCGACGGCATACCCCAGAAACCCGGCCAGCAAGCTGACCAGAGCCGCTTCCAGGAGTATGATCCGCATGATGTGGCTCTTCCTGAAGCCGATTGCCCGAAAGACCCCGATTTCGGTGGTCCGCTCGTTGACGCTGCCCATCATGGTGACAAAGACGATCAGTGAACCGATGAAGACCACCACGCCGGCCATGGCATAGGAAAAGCGTTTGAACTGATCCAGGGCCTTCAGTCTTCCCTCGACTACCTGCTGGATGGCCGACACCCTGGCATCGGGGAGTTTCTCGGCGATCTGGGTGACCATGTCGCCAATGGGGCAGCCGGAGCAGAGCGCCGCCACCTCGGCCAGGGTGATCTTCCCTTCTTTGCCGAGCAGCTTCTGGGCTTTCTTCAGCGATGCAAAAACCAGAGAATCATCCTGGGATCCGGTCTGGTCAAGCACTCCGGCCACCTTGAAGATCTCGTTCTTTATCGTAATGTTGTCACCGGAACTTGCGTTGAGTACCTTGGACGCATCGCTGCCCAGCAATAGCTCGTTGTCACCTTTGGGTGTGTCTCCAAAGATATTCCACCACTGCTTCATCTTCAGCTCACTGTCAAAGTTGACACCAACCAGCAGTACGTTGTGCGTCCCAACCTTGATGCCTCCCAGCACCTTTGGCGCAATAGCCGAAACATTCTTGCTATTCCTGATGGTCTTGATTTTTGCCAGATCCTCTTCCAAAATCTCGCGCTGATCAAAGGTCACGCCCCCCAGGCTGATACCACCGTAATTCATGGCCAGTCCGTTGCTTTGGGGAGTTACAAGTATATTTGCACCGAACTCGTCCATCTTGCGCTCGATGTCGCTGGACATGGAGCGAGTCAGGGTCACTAGGGTCACTATGGTGGCGATGCCGACCATCAGGCCGATAGTCAGGAAGGCCATCTTGGCCTTGCGGCGTTTCAGGTTATTGATCGATATGGTATGCAGTTTCATGATTCTCCGCCGCTTGCTCTCGACTGTTTAGAAGTAACGTGCTCCGGCTTTCAGGTCAGACGTGGTGATAATTATGTTGCTTGCGTTTGTCTGGCTGGGGAGGTAGGAAGGATTGCAACCTCCGACAGCGTGCGGTCCGATGCGGTTGATCGCGAATTTCTGGTTACAGTTCTTGCAGACCAGCACATCGCCCTTCTGCTCATACCCCTTTTTGGCCGCGAAGCAGGAGTCGCAGGCATCGAAAGCCGTCCTGTAGCGGCCGTCCGATGCCTTGATGACTACAAAGTCAATCTCCTTGCCGCCGTCCTCAAAACGGTAGTAGTGTGCTTTGCCGTCGGCTACCTTGGGCAGCGGGATGGATACCACGCCCCCAGTTGCCTTGACCTTTTCGTATTTACCCAGCGAGAAGGCAAAAACACTCGCTGCACCAACCAACAGCGCCACCATAACTATACTTGCCCACATAACCTGTTTCCTGCGATTTGTAGCCATTCCAGTCTCCTTTGTCAGCTTGGTTTATTTCCGCCGCAGCCACCATTTTTGCCCCCACAACACCCCCTTGATGGCACGACTTTCTGGCCGATAGTTCTGCCGGTTATCTGTTTGAACTTCTCTGGTGTCAGCACCACATGAACATTACTGCTGAAGCCGGTTCCGGTAACCTTCTCGACTAGAACCTCCGGCTTGACACTCTGTGTGTCATACCCCACGACTACCCAGCCGCCCTCAACATCCACCTCGGTACCCGCAACCCCTTTCAATGACTCAAGCGCTTTTGTGATTTTGCTTGAGCAGCTACCGCAGGTCATGCCGGTCGTTTTAAGAACGGCCACGGAATCGGCTGTGGCGGCGATCCTGACACGTAATGCGAGAACCGCCAAAACAGTAATTGTTGCAATGATGAGAAGTATGGTGGATATTCTTTTTGCGTTCACGACAATCCCTCGATCAATTTCCTTGGTCAAACTCACGTGTAGGCGCATTCCCCTACCAGTTCCGCATTCCGTAGAGGTTAATGGCAACCCCGGCGCCTTGCAGAGCCAACCATCCCGGCCGGCCGAAATTAGTGATCACCACCCTTAGCAACAGTGACGACAGAGTCCAGAAAAAAAACGAGCAGCGACGTCCTTGGGCGTTGAGAACTGATCCGGTCAAGGAACTGGCCACGCCGATCTATTCGATGATGTTGATTGCACTGTTGCTGTTGATAAAAGACACGGCGACTCCTAACATTGTTGCCATGTAATTCAAATGCCGTGCCAAATCACCATCAAGCATTAACGCCACGATATTAGGGCATGTATGTTTGTGGAACTGTCGAGCTGTTGCTTTGGTTGGCTCAAATAGGTGGGGAATATTCGAATCAACTGTAGAATATTCATCTAATTAAATAGGGAGATGGCGATCAAATTTCAATACGAAAATTCAGGAAGGCAAGTCCCCATCCTGATAACGTTCAGCAATCAACCTTAGCTCATCAGGCGCTATAATCAAAAAAATTGCTACCACCTCTGGATCAAACTGCTTGCCTTTCTGGTTCAGGATTTCTATTACCGCCTCTTCGTATGGCAAGGGTGATTTATAGGGGCGCTTGGACGTCAGTGCGTCATAGGCATCAGCCACCATAAACATTCTGGCGCCCCATGGAATTTCATTTCCCTTTAATCCGCGAGGGTACCCCTTGCCATCGTAACGTTCATGATGGGCGTGGACGATCTCTGCAGCATCCTTCAGGAATCCAATGCGTTTCACAATCCGGTATCCGGCCTCAGGATGCTTGCGCATTTCAATCCATTCCTCATCAGTCAGTTTGCCCGGTTTAAGTAGAATCTGGTCCGGCACGGCTATCTTTCCCACGTCGTGCAGCAAGGCGCCAAAACCAATTTCCCGTTTCATCTTTTCATCTACCCCAAGCCGGTCAGCGATCAACTCGGTATAATCTCTCACCCGCTGGGAGTGCATCCGGGTGTTATGTTCCCGCAGGTCCAAGGCTGAGACCAGGCCGATGAGGGTTTCTTCGTTAGCCGTGGCAAGATCCATAAGCAGTGACCTCTGCCGGTCGAACAGCCGGCCGGATATCAGTCCCGCAAGCCAGAAACCTGCCAATTCACCCAGTTGGTTTGCCTGTTCCATGTAGTTGCCCGGCCAATCCAGAAATGCATGCAACAAGAAAAGCACGCTGACGGTGGTCGTCGTAATGATTGCGCCCCTGAAACCGAACCAGGCAGCTGCAATGACCGGCGGAAGAAAGTAAAGCTTGCGCAGTATAATGTGGATCTTGTGGAAGTAGTGCGGTTCAGTCGGCGTCGCATAGTGCAGTAGAGCGATTATCCCCACCAATGCCGCCAGAATGATGACCTTTTTTTGAGTATCGCTGTAATTGCTCATCGCAAGCCCCTATCTGATCATCCTATGTCGTTATAATCACTTGTGTTCATTTATGTTCCGCACCAGTTTCATGCCGCATATCGAACAGTCTGTTGTAGGGTCATTGCTGGTAATCCAGGGGTGCATCGGACAGGAATAGAGTTCATCCGCATCTTTTAGACTGGGCTCTGATCGTTTGCCGAAGAAAAACCAGAGCGTCAGTCCTATCAGTGCAACTCCACTGATTGTCACAATGATTTGCATGCTGTCCATATATCAACTCCTTTCAACTCTGAAGCCGCGCAGGCGCAGGGCATTACTGACAACACTGACCGATGAAAGCGCCATGGCAAGTGATGCAATAATCGGGCTCAGCAACCAGCCAGTCAAAGGGTAGAGCGCCCCTGCAGCAAGAGGAATCCCCAGAATATTGTAGATGAACGCAAAGAACAGGTTCTGTTTGATGTTGGTGATAGTCGCCCTGGAGAGGGCAATGCTGGAGACCACCCCGTTCAGGTCGCCACGTACCAGCGTGATGTCGGCTGCCTCCATGGCTACGTCGGTACCATTACCCATGGCTATGCCGACATCGGCCTGGGCCAGGGCCGGAGCATCATTGATGCCGTCTCCAACCATGGCCACGATTCTGCCCTGCACCTGGAGCTTCTTGATTTCTTCGTTCTTTCCTTCCGGCAGTACTTCGGCAAGAACCCGGTCAACAGCGACCTGACGGGCGATGGCTTCTGCTGTGCGCTGATTGTCACCGGTCAGCATGATTACTTCCAGGCTCAGTGCATGCAGGCGCTCAATTGCCCTGTGTGATCCTTCCTTGACAGGGTCGGATACAGCAATAATTCCAGAGAATGTGCCATCAATGGCCATGAAGACCGGTGTTTTACCCTCGTCGGCCAAGCGGTGGGCAGCTATTTGGTCTACCTCAAGGCCGCGTTCGGCCATCAGGAGAGCGGTGCCGATCAGTATCCGCTGCCCGTCCACCAGCGCTTCAATACCATAACCCGGGACGGCATTGAACCCTGTGGCCGGAATTCGGGTCAAGCCCCGCTCTTCGGCCGAACGCACGATCGACTCACCGAGTGGATGTTCGCTACCGGATTCCGCGGAGGCCGCCAGACGGAGCAGGCTGTGTTCATCCGTGTCATAGGCCAGGATGTCCGTCACTGTCGGTACTCCACGGGTAATGGTACCGGTCTTGTCAAGCACGACAGTCGTGATTTTATGCGCAGTTTCCAAGGCCTCTCCGCCTTTGATCAGGATGCCACTCTGGGCGCCACGACCGGTGCCGACCATGATGGCTGTCGGAGTGGCAAGTCCCAGGGCACACGGGCAGGCTATTATCAGCACAGAGATGAAGGTGAACATTGCCATGGTGATCCTGGTTTCCGGCGGCGCAAAGTCGAACCAGATCACAAAGGTCGCAATGGCGATACAGATCACGATCGGCACGAAGTAGCCGGCAATGATGTCGGCCAAACGCTGGATCGGAGCCTTGCTCCCCTGGGCTTCCTGGACCATTCGCACGATCTGCTGCAGCACCGTGTCTTTGCCGATTCTGGTGGCGCGTATTTTGAACGAACCGGTCTTGTTGAGCGTGGCGCCGATTACGGTATCACCTGGTTGTTTCTTCACCGCCAGCGGTTCGCCGGTCAGCATGCTCTCATCCACCGCTGACGCTCCCTCGACAACCTGGCCATCGACCGGAACCTTCTCGCCGGGTCGCACCAGCACGAGATCCCCCACCCGTACCTCGGCAATCGGGATATCCTTCTCGATGCCGTTGCGTTCCACACGGGCCATTTTCGGTTGCAGACCCATAAGGGCTCGGATGGCGCCGCCGGTCTTGTTGCGGGCGCGAGCTTCCAGGAGTCGTCCCATCAGGATCAGCGTAACAATAATCGCCGCCACTTCGTAGTAGACACCCGCCGGTGACGTCATGCCGTGCACCGGGTGTTGGCCATTGCCGGCAGAGACACTCAGCCACTGGGGTGCAACCGTGGCAACAACGCTGAACAGGTAAGCCGACAGGGTACCCAGAGAAACCAGGGTGTTCATGTCAGCCACTCGGTGCCGGGCAGCACTCCAGGCTCCGCTGAAAAACTCGCGCCCGGCCCAGAACAGCACCGGTGTGGTGAGTGCAAGTTCCATCCATGCCCGGCCAGGGAAATTCAGTAAATCCTCAAGTGCCGGTACCAGATGTCCTGCCATGGCAAGCACGGCAATCGGTACCGTGAGTATCAGCGCCACGATGAACCGTACCTTCTGCCGGCCGTATTCGGCCCGGCGAACCTGGCCCTCTTCCTCCTGCATGTCTTCTGTAGCGGCATGCTCTCCCCCGGGCTTGGGAACAATTACATCATACCCCAAGTCTCGTACTACCTGGCTGAGCGACTCAATGTTCGTTGCCTGTGGGTCATACTGAACCGTGGCGCGACTGGTTGCGAAATTGACGTTGGAGGAGAAGACACCGGGAGCACTGCCAAGCACTTTTTCGATGCGACCAGCGCACGAAGCGCAGTGCATGCCCACCAACGGGAGTTCGCAGCGTTCCGCTATTGCGGCTGTGACGCTTTGAGCAGCAGGATCTTTCCCCGGATCTCGTGTTACAGGTATAGCTGACATACCGTTCTCCACTCTATGTCCTACTTCAGAAACCGTGACAGTGCAGTCTTTACTTCATCCAGGAGCTCCTGTTGCGTCATCGGCTTTGCGCTTTCGTGCTCCGAGTTGCTGCCATGCCCCAGCACGCAGGTTTCCAGGTGTCTGGTGAGCAGTTCGATGCCAAGGGCATCCAGGGCCGAACGTACCGCCGAGATCTGGTTCAGGATATCCACGCAGTAGCGCCTTTCTTCGAGCATCCGCTCTATCCCCGCCACCTGCCCACCGATTCGCTTCACCCTCGCCGACAGTTTCTTTTGTGATGCACCTTGCATACGATTCTCCTTGTCATTCAAATACCCCACCAGGGTATACTATGTGTCCAGCATACCCCCATAGGGTATGTGTGTCAAGGACGACATTGAAATTATGGTCGCAGAATATTCTCCTACAGCAGAGGCAGTTTGTAGCATATTCGTAGCTATGTCATACGAAGAATGAAACGGCATCCACAATTATCAACGCAAAATAAGCAGGTTACACAGTTTTAAGCCATATGGCACACAAGTTGATATGGTTCAGTCATGACAAGCGGGCTTACGCCATAACGAAATCGGCTCAAAGGAGAGGTGAGAATGAAAAAAAACATGGTTGTCGGGATTGCAATGGTAATGGGGATGCTTTCGTTCAGTGCCGCATCAGCTTTGGCTGCAGGCTCGTGTTGCTCTGAGGGAAAATGTTCCGATGAGCAGGTTGTTCAGCAGTTTACTCGAGAGACTGCAGGACTGGCCGGCACTTTGAAAGCCAAGGACATCGAATTACGGCAACTATACGGATATGATGGTTTCGATCTTGGCAAAGCCAACGATCTTGAAACAGAAATCAAGGTACTTAAAGACAAGATTAACCTGGTTGCCGAAAAATACGCTATTTCGTCATGTTGCTTCGTTTAATGATTCAGTCACATTCTTGAAAGCCGGCAGTAAATGCTCTCCCGGACATAATCTTGAAATAACATATTAATGTGGCAATATTTTCTACAGTAGAAATAGTTGAAATGATGCCCAAAGCAATTCATGCGCAGAGAACCTGCAAGTATTGATAACACGGATTGAGACCGGAAAGGAGGTGTCTCAAATAAAGGTCGTTAATGGTTTGTTAGTGATTGTGGCAATTACCCAAACAAAGGAGAAATGAACATGAAAAAACTGACTCTGATGATTACCCTGCTGGCGATTTCAATCATGGTAGCGGCACCGCTTACCGTACACGCCGCCGGGAAAAAGGCAAAAAGCGAAGTTGTCATGAAAATGGGGAGCAAGCTTCATCTCTTCCATAGTGGCAAGGTGGCCGCCCAAAAGGAAATCGCTATCGGTGATGAGTTAACTGTGTACCGGGAATCCGGTAAAACCCGCCAGTCGAAGGAAGTTGGCCAGGTAAAGGTCCTGTCGTTTGTTGGGGATCACTATTTCGAAGCGGAAATAGTTAAGGGAGAGATCAAGGTTGGAGATATCGCAAAAAAAGATGAAACATCCTTGCTTGTTCAGCCGCCAAAATAAGTTTTTGATGAAACCGGGCCAACGAAGTCCCGGTTTTACAAAGAGCCGTCTGAATATGCGCTACATATAATAATCCGTTTTCTGTAGTGATCCTCAGATGACCCCCTTATTGCGTAAATGTTGGGGTACCGCCATGTCTGTCCCGGCTACTTGATACCTGGTGACACGAATGTTGGATTCACCCCTACATCACCGTTCGTTCCGAGGCACTGTTGAGCCACGATATGTGCCCGCATGTGCAAAAGAGCAGATGGAATTACTAAAAAGCAGGAAGACTCCCGCTTGATCATGCTATGTAACTTGAAAATAAGTGACGATAGTTAATTTGTTTTTTTAAAGGACCGAATTATCGTATACAGAATCTGGTTGACAGGCCCATTCTGACCTCTACAAAAAGCTTAACGTGCTATATAATCCGTTTTCTGTAGTGACCCCCATAACAGCCATTTGTGTACTGCTTGACAGCCCGTTTCTAGAATGCTTGGGCACTATCAGCGCCTTCGATTTGCTTCACCTCCCATTTACCGCAGTATCGATCGCAAACCGATTCCATAAGCCTGTAACCAAGACCTTGCCGCCGAAAAGAAAAACTCGCAGATTTCGAAGCCATCAGAGTGCATTTAACAACGTTAAAGACGCACGGCACCTCTCCTGTGTAGGCCAGAAACCCCATTACTGCACCGCCGAGACGGATATCGAGATTGAAAGAGCCATCAGACAATGGCAGTTTTTTGGTGATCGCGGAAAACTCGCACTCGTAGCTCTGGATCAGTCTGTCGAAAACGGCTTGGTTGGTGCTACTGACCAGCGTCACCGAAAAAGATTTGGTTTCCATATTATCTGACCTGTTTTTCAGATTGGTGGGATATACGAAAGCCGGAGGACGTACTCTCGGCCAGGACCAGGAAGAGCGGCATGCCCCCCATTGTACGGTTGGCTATAGGAGTGGTTCGTAGCGAAAATGTCATAGATTCCGAATCCAATGTCAAACCCCTTGCAGAAGGCGTTCTTATAAAGCAAGTACAGATTTGCAACCAGTTCAGGGCTATGACGATTTACGACGGGGGTGCCCGTATTTCTGTCGATTTCGTCAAATCCGTAACGGGCACTGTTAAAGATCAGTGTCGTATTAACATTCAAGTTCTTCGTGACTTTATACCCAGCATCGATAGTGACCTTGTGTGAAGGAAACCCGAGAAACATGCTGTCTTTGTTTGGAATGTTGTAATAGTGGGCTGAGCGTTCTGTTGGTCGGTAATAGGAATAGTTCAGTGTCATGTGGCCCCAAAAATCCACAATCCGATATTGGAGTTCGGCGCCAATTGATCCTACTGGTCCCGCATTTATATAGTTGTCCATCTCTCGAACATCATCATAATTATAGACGATGGCGTTATGCATTCTCACATAGAACAGGTTTCCTGTGATGTTTTGTGTGTTGCTGATGCGATAGGAAGCCTCTATCTCATAGTTATCTGATGTCTCGTCTTTCAGTTTTACGCCTGTCTTTATACTATCTGTTAGTTGCTCAATAGCTGGCGCTCTAAAAGCATGGTTATAGATCAGCTTCAGACTCAGATCATCGAATGTTTTAATCAAGCAGACTCGTGGTGCATAAGAGAAATCGTATCCAGTGTTCTTCTCTGCTCGAAGCCCAGCAGTGAGATTGACGTAAGTCGTTTTGACTGACCACTCATTGTACAAGGAATATCGGTCAAAGCGTGCGTCTTGTTCGCCACCAGAAAAGAGATAATATCGGCTTGACTCATCTCCTCCATAGCTAGCCTTTTGCCACTCATAGTTGCCTCCGATGAGTGTACTGACATTTGAGTTGATATCCCAATCAACGTTAAGGCCTAAACGATATTGATATGCGGTTGGATCATAATAAGACGGGTGTTCAACTCGAACATCGGTCTTCCTCCATGGTTGTTGTACTGATAAGGAAAAGTTCGGGGTGATTGATAAATTATCCGTGATCCTTGATTTATAAGAAAGCTGCCCGTTATAGGTAGTAAAGCTAACGTGAGCATTTTCGGGGATTACGTATCCATAATCATCGCGGTATGTGATCTTGTGATGGTCGTAGATGAATCCGGCATAAAAGTCCCCTTTGTGAAAAACAAGTTCGGCGTTTTGAGTCTTGAGATCGGAATTATCCTTCATATCCCAAGAGTTCCCCAGTGGATCGTGGTAAGTGTTTGCGCTTTGCTGGGCCATTCCACCATAAAGGGAAACACCAAAGTAGCCATCGGAGCCGATCTCTTTGCCATACCTGGCAGCCACGTTTTCCCTGGCAAACCCTGCATCGTAGAGACCCGTAGTGGACGTCACCTTCAAGCCTGGAGTTTCTGAACCAATCTGTGTAACGATATTGATAACAGCCAATTCAGCAAAGTTTCCGTATTTGGATGACCCCGGGCCGCGAATAATCTCTATCCGCTCAATGTTCTCGACCGGGAAGTGATTACTAAAAGGAATGTTGCCATACATGATCTCGTTGAAACCCATGCCGTCAACAGTCAATTTAATTTTCCCTTCATGTCCCCACAGGCCTCGAAACCCAAGCCCCACAACTCCCCAGATATCAACCGCAAAATCGAAACCAGGGATAGTCCGTAATACATCCACGAGGTCGCGAGCTCCTGACTGTTCTATCTCCTCGCGGGTGATGACACTGACTACTGCAGGGGCCTCACTTGGGATTGATGGCCGGGCGGACGCCACGGATATCTCCATGCTCAGGAGGTCTTCCAATTTTTGTGAATCGGATTGAGTCGATAGCTCTTGTGCACCTAAAGCCGTTTTTGTGATTATCCAGGAAAGAAAGAGCGAAGCACTTAAAAGACTTACTCTCATGCATTTGCTGCCTTCCTGATGACTACAGTAAACACGGATCCCTCCCCTTCTACAGAATTCCATTCAATGGTTGCACGCAGTCGGCTGGCCAATGTTTTCGCATATGCCAGCCCAAATCCAGAGCTATCATCTGGAGTTTCTTGGTCGCCACGACGAAAAAGATCAAAGATTCTATTATTCATGTAATCAGGCACCCCGGGCCCAGTGTCTGCTACATGTATTTTCCAATCGTAAAGGCTCTCTTCGCAACGTATTGATACTTCGCGGACCAGTGAATTTGCTGTGAATTTGATAGCATTATCAAGCAAACAAGCGAGTATTTTACTCAATATTTTACGGTCTGTTACAATGATAAGAGGCATATCTAATAATTTAACATTGACATTATTTGCATCCGCTTTTTCCTTATACGTGTCTACTAAGCACTTTATTGTAAAGTATGGGTTAAATGGTTTGCAATCAACTTTCAGTTTGCTTATAGCTGTTATTTCCATGACAGCGTTGAATATATTGTTTATTGTTTGTATGGCTTTGACGTTTATTTCAATTCCATATTCAATGTCGACGGTTATTTTTTCAATAATATCATTGTCGTTTTGCGACATAGTATTTCTGTTGCTGTATATGAACTTTGCTAGTTTATGTGTTTTTTCTTTTATATCGCTCAGATATATAGTCAAATTAAGCATTGGTGCGCGCAAGTCATGTCTCATGATTGCTACAAAATGCTGCAGATCGGTATTGAGTTTTTTTAGCTCTTCAGTCTGTTCGGCTAATTGCCGAGTTCGTAAAACAACCTGATTCTCGAGATCCTCTTGAATTGCAACCAGTTCCATGTCTCTTTGATTGATCTGTTCAAGCATCTCGTTGAAGCTGTCAGTCATACGGCCAATTTCATCACAGTAGCTTACCGGTATCCGAATGTCGTATTGCTTTTTATTGGCAATGATTGTTGCGGTTTCAGTAAGTTTCTCAATTGGCTTGGTGATTGTTGGGATATGTGTTCGTATTAAATACTTTCCAGCAACATAAGCTATCACAAAAGCTATAGCAAGAAACGATATTGATGTTAAAAGAGATAAGTAAAGAACTGATGGCTTGTATTTTATATATATTGTTCCAAGCTTTTCACCCTGTCTTAATGTGTTCGTTGATATTATCCTCTTGTGTATTTCTTGCCTAATTATGCTTGTACCAATATCAATGTTTTTGTTGTAGCTTGGTACCTGTCCTGCTTTATTAGAGTATAGTGCAAATAGCTCACCATTATTATCGTATACAGCAGCTGCCTCGATAGTGTCATCTACTGAAAGTGATTGAAGGAATTTAGTTGCAGTATCTATGTCTCCGAAATTGAGTGTCGGCTCGATGTTCCTAGCAATTATGTCAGCAGTTTTACGTGCTGAAGTATCGAATTCTTTATTGAAAGTATAAGCAAGCGATAAACACTGTGATATTGCAATAACACAGCAGCAAATGAATATTGACTTAACTAGCAACCTTTGAAGCTTACCAGCCAAAGGCATGTTGTTGAATACCGTAGATGTCATTTGTAGACCTTCCGTGCCAAATTAAGCAAACGGGCATCTATTTTTATCTTTGCTGCATCAACAAGGTTTTTATCAAAATCAAAACGAAGCTTTTTATCTATAAAGTGAAGATAGACCATGCTGCCAGAGCCAATATAGTTTTCTCCGACAATACTCAGGATTCCTTTATTTCTTGCTTCTGCAAGCATGAAACCTGAGCCACGTACCTGATTGTTCTCTATGTATAAAGTCCAGCATTGGTCGAGCGATCTATTGTAGCTAATGTTTTTAACGCCAACACGCTCAACCAAGTTGTTAGCTAATAAGTAGTTTTTTATGTTCTGGTTGATTTCTTCTGAGGTAATTGTGCAGATCAAGGGTTTTGATAAAGGTCTGGGGGAAATTTCTATAAAACCAAGCATATTAACTAAAAATGCGGCTTTAATGCTATACGTTGTTGTTTCATTCGGCAGAGATGTTGCCGTCACAAGTGTGCCAATAACCATTATGGCAAACACTGTAAGCCCAATAAACGTCGGCCTTGTACTCATCAGGCAAGCATCGCCGTTGGGAAAGACAAATAGAAAGTGGTTCCACGTTGTTCCTTTGAATTAAACCATATTTCGCCATTATATAAATCAATAAGTGATTTAACCATAGGCATCCCAACTCCGTCGCCAGGAATATCTCTATCTGTTGCTCTTCTGAATGGCTGAAATACGTATTTTCTGCTTTTTTCGCTTATTCCTATTCCGTTATCTTTAATAGTAAATATAACTTTTTGATCTTTTATATAATAGTCAATATCTATTTGTCCGGGTCGAGACGGATCTAGGTATTTAATCGCATTGTCGAGTATATTAGCAAAGATCCTTTCAATCACTGATGGATCAGCATTTAGATGTGGCATTTGCTCATTTAGCCTTATAATGCAGTTTGCCTTATCGATTTGATGCTGCATCGATGATATCAGCATATTCAGTATAGACTTTATATCAATTGACTTGTTATTAAGCTTCCTTTCACTATTTTTATGAAGATCGACGACAATGTTCACTAAGCGTTTAAGGCGAGTCACACTTGTGTCAACAAAGCCTATTGCCTCATTCATATTATCAAAGATATCATCGAAGGTTTTCTTGCATTCTTTATTTTGTTCGCACGTTGTGCTGGTATGCTCCCTCATATCGTTTAGCAACTCTTCAAGCTCTACAATAAAACCCTCTATACTGACAAGTGGTGATCTGAGGTCGTGTGAAATACAGGACACAAACATTTGTAGTTCTGCTTTCGTAGCCCCGACTTTTGCTCTTTCCTCAGCAATGCGCTTCGCCATTGTTGGCAGTTTTTCTACGTCTGTGAATCTTACTATGTATTTAACTGTGTTATAGTTGTTATCAACAACGGTTGAAACAACTGCTAATAAACATAATCGTGATCCAGACGAACAGTTTATGGTTACTTCAGAGAAGCATGCATTTAAGTCAATGTTTTTTAGTACCGATTCAATGTGTTTTCCGGTCAGCGTTTCTGTCTTATAACCAAGGTGTTTTTCAACAGCCTCATTGGTTTCTAATATAATACCTTCTTTTGAGGCTATAATCATTGGTGTATTATTGTCTGTCGATGTGTACATATTATGTCCGCCTATACATCTGTATATACTCGCTTATGTAAAACAATGTATTCTTGTACTCGGCATAATCCATCTGTTTGACTAAATACAGGTTCGCTCCACTTGCATAGCATTTTGATATTTCTTCTTCACTATCTGTTGAAGAAAGTACTATTACAGGAACTATAGCTAGTTTTTCGCTTTTCTTTATATTCTCAAGTACTTGTTGCCCGTCCATGCCTGGCATATTCAAATCAAGAACCACTACGTGATGCCTCAACTCTACGACTTCTTTATCGGCAAGATATTCCAGTGCCTTCCTGCCGGTAGAAAAGGTTAGCGATGTTACGTCTTCAAGCTTTGAAAAGTATTTCAATGCCAATTTCGCGTGTCCTGGTTCGTCTTCAACAATCAACACAGTAATTGGTTTTAGGATCATTTATAATAAGTTTCCTTTATATTGTAGTGCCTTGCTATAACATATGGTTAGACGGAGTAATTTAACTTGGTTTTATCATTCTTGCAATATCGTTGATCAGCGCAAACAGCGCCAGAGAGACCATCAAGCCAAGGCTGAGACCTGTTAAAACCCGTGTGAATGTCGCATTAAATGGCTTTCGAAATATGCCCTCCCAGGCTGCCAGAAGCACAAGGCCACCATCTAGTATGGGTATCGGCAAAAGATTCAGCGTCACGAGATTTGAGCTTATGATAGCCATGAAATACAGTAGTGGTATCATCCCAAGGTGACTTTGTTCGGCGCCAGCCTTTGCGATGTATAAAGGACCGCCCAGCTTATTGAAGTTTTGGAAGGAGACCAGGCTCAGGAACATTCCGGAGGAAGACTTCAGATTACTCCACGTCAATCGCCATCCCTCCTGGGGCGCATTAGCGCCAGAACTGGTCGAAGTTGACTCACCGTCCGCTTTTACCCCGATCACTCCCCTGCCCTCCCGGATCTCAGGCTTCAGGGATATGGATCTGTCTCTTTGTTCTGTTTCGACTGTGAGTTTTACCTCTCTATCGCGGCCCTGGTCGATCAATGTGATCATCTCTGTCCAGGTAGTCACGTGTGTTCCGTTGACGCTTATTACTCTGTCACCTGGCTGTATACCTGCCGAGGCAGCTGGATGACCGGTAAAGACGGTTCCAATCCTGGTAGTGAGCTGGGGAACTCCGACAAAAGAAGTAAACGTGAACACCAGGTATGCGAACAGGAGATTTGCTGCAGGCCCAGCCAAGGCTACCAGGACTCTCTGTCGTACTGGTCTTCCTGACAAGTCATCTGTCTTTATGTAGCCACCAAGGGGGATTGCACGTAGGTTGTAGGTGGTGCCATTCCTTTTCCACCCAAAAACCCGAGCACCAAACCCGATTGAAAATTCAGGGACCGAAATATGAAACCACCTTGCTGCGAAAAAGTGCCCAGCCTCATGGAGTAAAATCAGTATCGCAAGTGCAAAAAGCGACATCATCATAATGAATCCTCCTGATAACCTTCTTTAACCGGCTACAAAGCAAATGCTTGGCTTCAAGGAAGCTTTGCTCTCCTGACCACACAACTACATTGAGCAGGTCTTTCTGAGCATTCTGTGGCCTCTCTATCCATCACCATCATCCGAACCGCGAAACCACCTATCCCGGAATGCATATTATAATTTTAAGATCAAGGCTACTGATACATTATCTACTTGCTGTGTTTAATCAGTTTCCATTTGCGCTATGAGTGTTTTTTTTGTTTTTCCGGTACGGGTTTTTATGAATTCATCGGTTGCTATTCGGATAAGTTCAGCCACTGGTATATTGTAGATTTTTGCAAATGCTGCGTATTTTTCATGTTGGTCCTTTGTCATACCAACTGATATGCGACATGTCTTTAATTCTTCTAGCGTAATTTTGGGTCTTCCTCTGTTTTTCATGTTTCCTCCAGAAAAGGCAATTTTGCCAGATTGTATTTAATTGGTATCTTCAGTCCTGCTACGCACAGGCGGAACGCAATCGAAGGAGAAGAATTTATACGTCCTAGCACGACTGCTATTTTGGTTTCACCTCTGTCATCATTGTTGTCTTCCGGCGAAAAAACAGCCGGATGTCGTCCATGGGAATGTATGTCACACACCAAACATTCTGTTTCTGGCAGCACGGGACACGCGTAGTCAAGGTTATCCAAACTCGCTTGTCGGGCATGCAGGGAATAGTAATTGAATCGCTTGAGATATGTGTCCCAGGTGAACCATGCAGCACATTCGAGTGGAAACCGTTCCTTTGCTTCGACCATGAATCTAGTGATCATGTCCACCGGAAACTCTCCGTACAGAAAATCGACCTTTTTTTGCAGGGAGCCATAAGGCATTGCGACCTGATTCTGGAGAGCCAGTGGCCACAGGATGTGCAACCATTGATTTTTCTCTTCCAGCCAGAGGCCGTCCGATGCGGACAGGAATCGCCTGCCATTGTGCGCCAGCGGCACGAAGTCTCCGTACCGCGGCACCATCACTGTTGGAAATTGCTCCTGAAGAATTGCGTCCATGGGCGTATTCATACGCTTATCTGGCTGAAAATGTCATCGATCGTCATGTGATCGGCATACAGATCAAAGGTGGGGGTGCGGTCCTGTAGTTCGTATTTTGCTCGGGTAACGGCGACATAATAGAGATTGCATTCCTCGCGAGCTGCCACAACTTCCTGTTTCTTGCTGAGCAAAAAGTCGTCGGGTGAAGTTATTACCTTATCTTTGCGTAGCTTCGCAATGATCTCCCCAAGGTTCGGAAAATCGCTCCCCAGTATGGCTGTATCGAATTCCAGGCCTTTGCAACTATGTGCCGTGGTAAGAGTTACCTTGGCAAGACCGTTTTGATTATATTGGATGCGAGCCTTTTCATAGAGTTTGCGAATCTTTGCACCGGCACGGAATCCGCGATTAGCCCACTCCGCGTTGTCGTATTTTTCCAGCAATTTCAAACCCTGCGCCAATTCTTGGTCATTCGACTGCTCAACATAGTTGTTGATTTCAGCCATATTGCTAAAGAAGGTTAGAAACTTAAATGCCTTGGATATCTCGCCATGACGCCCGTATTTCCAATTCAGAAGTGAAAGCAGGCAGTCAAACAGTAGCTCCGGAGTGCGAGTGAGGTTGAACTCATCAATGTCGTCAATGTACTCGATAAGGGCTGAGTTTGTCCGGGTGATAACGGCCATTGACTCCTTGGTAGGATGACTGTTGTTTGCGCTTATTATCTGTGTTTTCTCGCCTTTGAATGTGCCAAGTATCCAGTTGGCGTGATCTACAATGTGTTGCTGGCACCGAAATGTAGTTGTAAGACGCATAATAGACGTGCCGGGAGTAGATTTTACTTTCTCTTCACCAACCATTGCATCGATTGCCCCACGGAAACCATATATCTTCTGGTGTTTGTCCCCGACAGCAATGCGCCTCCCCGGTAAATGGGTGAAGATTGATAGCGTTACAGGGTTCACATCTTGCGCCTCATCAAGAAGGCAGTAATGATAACCACTGATCTTAATTGCACCCGAAACCAATAAAAGTTGAAATTCCTTTAGATACCAAGAGTGGGTAATCTCCATTGCTCCGGATTGCATCCGATCATAAATTGTTTTAACCAATTTCAGTATTTCTTCGTCTGCTGCGATCTTTGAAATACTGGGCAAAGCGCTGTTGCAGTAATGATCGAACAGTGAAAGGACCTGAACAGCTTTCTCGTACTCAATATCCAGTTCGCTGGCGATTTCTGCTGCACGATAATTACTGACTCTCACTTTTTTGCCCTTTGCTGTGAAACGGAACGCCAGAGAATGTGTAGTCCTAACTTCGACGTTGCTCGGGAACCGTTTCTGGGCCTCATTGACGATCGCCTTGTTAAACGCGAGATACAGCATCTTGGAAGTCGCAACGGCTTCTGCAATCATAACCAATGTGCTGGTTTTGGCAGCACCCGCAAATGCAGTAATAAAAAGAGTCTCGGCAGGCGACATGGAGACAGCCTTGTTGATTGTATCTTGCTGCTCTTGCGTAGGAGTAAAGCTGCTACGTTTGGTCTGAATATTGTTTTGCTGTTTCATCGACTTTCCTTTGCATGTAACACGAACTGTGTCCTAAAAAGAAA